>NZ_JBQSXL010000012.1:0-118180 GCF_052378165.1 Halomonas sp. AOP30-A1-24 | reverse complement strand
AAGCGCACCCGCGGGAGCAGCGCGCAGCGGTGCCGGGGTTGATTATGTGCCTTTAGGCGTCGTACCGTCGCCATCCGTGCGCAGCCACCTGACGGTGATTCACGTTAAAGCGCTAATCACGAAGGCTCATGATTCGCCATTGGCGCTGTTCGGCTACCTGGCGAAGGGTGTCGTCCGGGTCAACGGCTACCGGATGATCAACCTCTTCAAGCAGTGGCAGGTCATTATGTGAGTCGCTGTAGAACCAGGCGCCGTCCAGCGTAAAATCCTTGTCTTCTAACCATTCATGCAAACGAGTAATTTTGCCTTCCCGGTAACTGGGGATGCCGGAGACGCGCCCGGTATAGCGACCATTCTCCATTTCCGGATTAACCGCGATCAAATAATCAACGCCCAAGCGCTCAGCAATGGGTGCGGTAATAAAATGGTTGGTCGCGGTCACAATAAGCAGCGTGTCGCCCCGGGTGCGGTGCCGCGCCAATAACTCTTCGGCCTTGGAAAGAATATGCGGTTCTATCTTGCTGGCCATAAATTGCTGATGCCAAGCCGCTAACTGTTCGGGCGTGTTATCCGCTAACGGCTTAAGCGCCACTTCCAGAAACGCCGCCATATCCAGCGTGCCCGCCTTGTAATCGGCCATAAAACGCTCATTGGCTTCGCGATAGGCGACGGGGTCTACGGCGCCTTGCTCGAGCAAAAACTCACCCCATGCATGATCGCTGTCGATGGATATCAGCGTATTATCCAGATCGAAAATAGCCAGGCTCACGGCGCTCCCCTTATGGTCGATTATCGTTTGAAAGTTATAGGTATGAACGGCAAAACAAAGGGGCGGATTATCGCAGAGTCCTTGGTTCTTTCCCACCCGGGCCGCGCACGCGTTCACGACTTGGCGTTATATTGTATTGATACGCTTGTCACCCTTGTGGAAAAATGGGGATAACTGAAAATTTAATAAGGTGATGTCCGTGATCGACGCTGACGGCTTTCGCCCCAATGTTGGCATTATCATTGCCAACAGCCAGGGGCAGCTGCTTTGGGCGCGTCGTGTAGGACAGAATGCGTGGCAGTTTCCCCAGGGAGGCATTAACGCAAGCGAAACACCGCAACAGGCTCTTTTTCGTGAGCTTTTTGAGGAAATCGGCCTAACCGCCGATGATGTTGATATTATCGCCTGTACCCGGGGATGGCTGCGCTACCGTCTACCACGACGCATGATTCGTACCCATTCACGGCCAGTGTGTATTGGCCAAAAACAGAAATGGTATTTGCTTAGAATTCGCTGTCAGGAAAATCGAATTTGTATGACGGCAACGCCCAAACCTGAATTCGATGGTTGGCGGTGGGTGAGCTATTGGTACCCACTCGGGCAAGTGGTACCGTTCAAACGAGAGGTGTATCGGCGCGCGCTAAGAGAGCTTTCTCCCCGCGTTCAGCGCTTGGCACAAGATGATGAAAAATAACGTGCTCCACGGCTCTGGATGAGCGGTGAAAGTCTGTCGAAAAGATCCTCAGCGAGGCAAACAATGTGAAAAGTAAAACGTCCATGCTTGAGGTATTGCGTCGTGTTATTCAGGAAGTAAACGGTGCACGCAACCTGGACGCCGCGCTGTCGACGATGGTGCGTCGTATCCGCAAGGCCATGCAGACCGATGTGTGCTCATTCTACCTTTATGATAAAGAGCTTGAATCGCTCGTTTTAATGGAAACGATTGGTCTGCGTACTCAAGCGGTAGGGCGCGTTGTGCTACCGTTAGGGGAAGGGTTGGTGGGCCAAGTGGCCAAGCGCAGCGAGCCCTTGAACCTGGAAGATGCACGGCTTCACCCTCATTTTCGCTATTTTGAATCGACCGGTGAAGAACGCTATTCCAGTTTTCTAGGCGTGCCGATTATTCACCAGCGCCATATGCTGGGTGTGCTGGTTGTTCAGCAGGCTGAAAAACGCCGCTATGATGATCAAGATGAAGCCTTCCTGGTCACCATGGCCGCTCAGTTGGCAGGCGTGCTGGCTCATGCGCTGGCAACGGGTAACCTTGCGCGGCCTGCCTTACCGGGCGGGCAGACCATGTTTAAAGGGGTCGCAGCGTCGCCCGGTGTTGCCATGGGCGAGGTGGTCGTTATTACGCCACCGGCTGACCTTAATAGCGTTCCAGACCTTATTCCCAATAATGAAGCGTATGAAATTGCGCGTTTAAAAGAGGCGATCGGTAAAACTCGCGATGAAATTCGTGCAGCGGCCGAGCGTCTAGTCAACCGAATCTCCTCCCAGGAGCTGGCGCTTTTTGATGTTTACCAGCAGATGTTGGGTGAAGCAGCCCTTTCTGAAGAGGTTGAAAAGCGTATTCGTGAAGGGCAGTGGGCGCCGGGTGCGCTTGCCGATGTAGTGCGACGCCACGTTCAATATCTGGAGCGGGTAGATGACGATTATCTCCGCGAGCGCGCTGCGGATATTCGTGATTTAGGCCGCCGGGTATTGGCCCATTTGCAAGAGGGAGCGCCCTCAACGCCTGAAACCTACCCCGATAACGCCATTTTAGTGGGCGATGAAATTAGTGTCGCCATGTTGGGTGAAGTGCCGCGAGAGAAGCTCAAAGGGTTGGTTTCTGTGCGAGGTTCAGGTACATCGCACGTTGCCATTGTCGCCCGTGCTATGGGGATCCCCACGGTGCTGGGCATGATGGATTTACCCTTGCCACGCTTAAGTGGCGCACCGGTTGTGTTGGACGGTCACCGTGGGCGGCTGTTTGTTCGTCCATCGGCTGAGCTGACGTCGCGCTATGAAAGCTTAATTGCGGATGAACAAGCGTTAAGCGAGCTTCTGGAGCATGAGCAGGACCTGCCCAGTACGACCCCGGATGGCCATGAAATGCCGCTGATGGTCAATACGGGGCTGGCGGTAGATGCCACCACACTGCTCAAAAGCCGTATTGCGGGTGTTGGGCTTTATCGTACGGAAGTGCCGTTTATGATTACGGAGCGCTTCCCTGGCGAACAAGAGCAGATGCGCATGTATCGCGAGCAGCTGGAAGGGTTTGCGCCCTTGCCCGTGGTGATGCGTACGCTGGATATTGGGGGCGATAAAGACCTGCCTTACTTCCCCATTGAAGAGGCCAATCCTTTTCTAGGCTGGCGCGGGATGCGGGTAACGCTGGATCATCCAGAAGTGCTCATGGTGCAGCTGCGTGCCATGCTGAAGGCTTCTCATGGGTTAAACAACCTCTCTGTGCTTTTCCCGATGATTACCAATGTCGAGGAAGTGGATGAGGCGCTGCGACTATTGGACCGCGCGATTATTGAACTGGGGGAAGAGGACATCATCATAAAGCGTCCCAAAGTGGGCGTGATGATTGAGGTGCCAGCGACTATTTATCAAATGGATGCGCTGGCAAAGCGGGTCGACTTTTTCTCTGTGGGCAGTAACGATCTCACCCAGTATTTGCTGGCGGTTGACCGTAACAATGCACGGGTTTCCAGTCTTTATGATGCAATGCATCCGGCACTTTTAGGCGCCCTGCAGGAACTTTCCCAGGATGCCAAGCGGCTTAATAAACCCATTTCGTTATGCGGCGAATTAGCCGGTGACCCCGCGGGTGCGCTGTTATTAATGGCCATGGGGTTTAACACGCTTTCAATGAACGCCCCCAGTTTACCCAAAGTGCGTGCGGCCATTCGGCGCGTGACACTTCATGATGCCAAAGCACTGCTGGCTGAGATCATGGGCCTGGACACGCCTTTCCAGGTACACGAGCATCTCAATAAGCGCATGGACGAGTGGCAGCTTTCGCACCTGTTACCTCCACGCGATTAACGCTGCTGCCTCACGATATGGCCAGGGTCGTTTCGCCTTTGAAACGACCCATGGGCCCAAAGCGTTGCTCGGTGATGTTTATATGGCCTTGGTGATCAAGCGTTAACCAGCTTGTGGCGCGAGTGCCGTAAGTCTCGCCCAGAATAAACGCGGCAGAAAGCCTTCGCTCTAGCGCAAGCTCAACCCCTGTCTTGGGTAGCTGGGCGTCCGGCGCTCGTTGAGTGTTATGCAGCGCTTGGCCCAACGGAGAGCGCCAGTTATCCGGCGAGCTTTGCGCTAGTGCTTCTCGCACGCTTTGCACTTTTGGCCAAGGAGTGTTCAATTCCGCATTGGAAAGGCCATGCACGCCGGGCGGCACATCGCTGAGCGTAATGCCGTGCTGGCCATGATGGAGATACCAAAGCCGGTCTGTGGTGGCGACTAACAAATTAAACCCTGCGTAGCGGTGAGCTTTATGGTGAGCAAGGTCGGTTAGCCACTGCTCAATATTGCTGCACTGGAGCGCATTGGCGACAAGTTCGCCCCGGCTGGGTGCATCGAGAGGTGTCGTCACCGCAAGGTCGCGTACATTGGTAAGCGCCGCGACTCTACCGCCTCGTGTGGCAGCAAGCCATGAGCCGCCTGCTTCAAGGTCACGCCCGCCTAAAAGGGAGGGGGCGTCATCCCAATAGCCTAAAGGCGCCGTTGGCCGGACATGAAGTTCATCACGATTACCTGCCAAGCGTAAGGGCAGCGCTGTGCCAGGTTGCCAGGCGAATGCCATCAAGCACATAGAGAGTCCTCAGCATTGGTCATTATCGACAAGCTCAGCATGACAGCTTAAGGGCATAGTCGTACACTTGTGCGATTAACGTAACACTCATCACCTCATCGGGGTGAATTGTCTCTAGCCAATCAGGAAGGCGCGAACGCATGCAACGCAATCGCGAAGAGCATTTCTGGAACATCATCGTTTGGCCTACTCTCTGGCCAATGTTACTTATTCAGGCCGCGCTAGTCGTGCTGTGCATGCTGGTTGGGCTCGCCGTTTGGTGGATGTCGCCTACGCGCCATGGAGTATCACCTTGTGGGTGGCGCTTGCACTGCTATTGGGCAGCTCCATGAATGTATCCGCCTTTCTGATGCTGGTTAAAGTACGTACAAAACAGAAAGAAGCCTATTTTATGCAGGAGCTGGACGAGCTTGAACGGCATAGTGAGTCGCTTCGGTATAGTGTCTTGCAAATGTTGCCTGACAAAAAGCACACCGTACCTGAACTCAACAGGGCGCCTGTTCGACCGCTGAGACGCCTGGCCCAAATGAATGAAATGTTTTCAGGGCTTGGGCGCTATATTGAAAGCGCTCAGCGATCACGCCACCCCACCGAGCAAGTAAAAGAAGACCAGGCACTGTTGGATGATATTCATCATCAACAACAGCAGCTAAAGCGGCTTGTTGCCGGACGTGACCGGGCGCGAGAAGAGTCACGTTTAAAATCAGGTTATTTAACACTGCTTCAGCGTGAAACTGATGACTTGGATGAGCAGTTAGGACGCATCCTGGAGAGTGACGAGTGTTCGCAGTGTCGCCGTCAGGTCGTGGATATCCGCGAGCACTTGGCTGATGTGCGCACGTTGCTGACCAATCTGGTTTATCAACGTGTTAATGAGAACGACGTGACACCTGCCAATACAGTACCAAACCACGTTTTACGCGTTCTTGTGGTTGATGATGGTCCGGTTAACCTGATGCTGGCGCGGCAAATGCTGGAAGTTCACGAGTTAGAGGTCGAGGGCGTAAGCAGTGGCGAGCAAGCGCTTGAGCGCCAACAATCTACCTCGTTTGATTTAGTCTTTATGGATATTTTTATGCCTACTCTTGATGGCTTGGAAACCACCCGGCGCTGGCGGGCTTATGAACAGGCAAGCGGAAAGCGCCCTAGCATCCTGATTGCGCTAACGGCCAATGCGGACAACGCAGGCATTGCCGAATGCAAAAAAGCAGGCATGAATGACTTGCTCACCAAGCCTTATCAACCTGAAAAATTACTGGGAATGATTTCCAAATGGCTGCCCGATAGCCCACACAAGGCACCTGGCCAATGAGTGTGATGACTATCTTGTTGGGTTACTTAGCCTTGGGCGCGGCGGCAGGTACGATGGCGGGGCTTTTTGGTGTCGGTGGCGGGCTTATTATCGTTCCGGTACTGGTTTTTGCATTTGGCCTGCAAAACATACCGCCTGAGATCACCATGCATCTTGCCGTAGGCACGTCGTTGGCCACTATTGTCATCACCGGGGCCTCCTCTGCGTTGGGGCATTTTCGTCAAGGAAGTGTTTATCGCCCCTGGTTTTTAGCGCTACTCCCGGGTTTGATGGTGGGCGCCATTGGCGGCGTGTTTATTGCGGGGAGTCTCTCGGGCGGCGTATTGGGCACGCTCTTTGGCATCTTTGTTCTGCTGTTAGCAACCAAGATGGTTTTTGGTCTATCGCCCAAGCCTGGCTCTATTGCCCCAGGCAAATTTGCGATGGTCGTGGCCGGCGGTATAGTAGGCGCCATATCCGCTTTATTTGGCATCGGCGGCGGCGCAATGACGGTACCATGGTTGTCTCGGTGTGGAGCTACCATGACACAAGCCGTAGGTACCTCTGCTGCATGCGGGCTGCCTATCGCATTAGTGGGTGCCATTACCTTTATGGTAATGGGGTGGGGGCATCCGCTGTTGCCTAACTGGGCTACCGGGTTTGTGATGTGGCCTGCTTTTTTCGGCATTGTCGTCACCAGCGTACCGTTTGCGCGTGTTGGCGTTCGCCTGGCCCATGTGTTACCTGCGCATGTATTAAGGTTGTGTTTTGCGCTGCTGTTGGCTGTGGTCGGTCTACGCTTCGTTTTGGCTTAATTAGGGTTTGTACGAAAAGTCGCTGAGCGAAGGCCAGGCAAGGCAAAAATCAGCGAAAAAACGGACCGAGCTCGCGTACGAGTTTACATGTGTAAATGAGTATTTTGATCGGACTCGCGCACGAGCTGATTTTTAACGCCGCATGGCCGAGCGCAAGCAGTTTTCGTGCAAAGCCTAGTGTAGTAATGGTCTAAGTGACTTTCTTCCTCTTCCTCCGTAATTAGAGTATTTCAATGATGAATTACCCAGCAATTGACCCTGTGGTGTTCTCCCTTGGGCCGCTTCAAGTGCATTGGTACGGCCTTATGTATGTCGTGGGGTTTATCGCCGCGTGGTGGTTGGGCTGTCGGCGAGCTTCTCGGATAGGGCTTACTAAAGACGATATTGGTGACCTGATCTTCTACTGTGCAATAGGTGTGGTCGCTGGTGGACGGCTGGGGTATGCACTTTTTTACGGCTTAGGACAGTGGTCGGCTGACCCTCTATGGATCTTCCGTGTGTGGGACGGCGGCATGAGCTTTCATGGCGGATTGCTCGGTGTGCTGTTGGCAGCCTGGTGGTTTGCACGCCGCAAGCAGCTTGCCTTTTTTACCCTGACGGATTTTATTGCCCCACTGGTACCCATTGGCTTGGGCGCTGGTCGAGTAGGCAACTTTATTAACCATGAGCTTCCCGGACGAGTAACATCGTTGCCGTGGGGAATGCCGTTCCCCGGGATGGGGCCAGAGCCACGCCATCCCTCAGCGCTTTACGAAGCCCTGCTTGAGGGGTTGGTGCTGTTTGTGATTTTGTGGTGGGTATCTGCCAAGCCCCGCGCGCGAGGGTTCATTTCAGGGCTGTTTTTACTCGGCTACGGCGCATTCCGCTTCCTGGTGGAATTTGTCCGCATGCCCGACGCGCATATTGGCTATCTTGCATTCGGATGGGTCACCATGGGAATGTTGCTGACGGTGCCCATGATCGCACTAGGATTAGTCCTTATGGCATGGTCACGCTCGCAACCGGTGGATGCCAAGGTTTAAACGTTAGTAGTGAAGTAAGTGCCAAAGCAACGACGCGTTACACCCGAAGAATCAAAAGGTTAGATGGATTTGTAGCGCGTGGTAAGCGCAGCGCACCCGCGAGAGCGCCGCGCAGCGGTGCAGGGGTAAGGGTGCAAGGGTAAAGGAGGTGCCAAGGCGAATGAGGTGCCCATGGGCGTCGTTCCGCCGCCTCCCGCGGGTGCCTTGCCGTTCGTTCCTCACGGCGCGTTACCACGCGCTACATCTGAATAATCAAAGCGTTAGGTGAAATTGTAGCGCGTGGTAAGCGCAGCGCACCCGCGGAAGCACCGCGCAGCGGTGCCAAGTGCAGAAAGGTGCCAAGATGCAAAGAGGTACCCATGGGCGTCGTTCCGCCGCCTCCCGCGGGTGCCTTGCCGTTCGTTCCTCACGGCGCGTTACCACGCGCTACATTTGAATAATCAAAACGTTAGATGAATTTGTAGCGCGTGGTAAGCGCAGCGCACCCGCGGGAGCACCGCGCAGCGGTGCCAAGTGCAGAGAGGTGCCAAGATGCAGAGAGGTACCCATGGGCGTCGTTCCGCCGCCTCCCGCGGGTGCCTTGCCGTTTGTTCCTCACGACGCGTTACCACGCGCTACAGTCGCATAATCAAAGCGTTAGATGAATTTGTAGCGCGTGGTAAGCGCAGCGCACCCGCGAGAGCACCGCGCAGCGGTGCCAAGGCGAACGAGGTGCCCAGCGGGCGTCGTTCCGCCGCCTCCCGCGGGTGCCCTCACGGCGCGTTACCACGCGCTACATTTAAATAATCAAAGCGTTAGATGAATTTGTAGCGTGTGGTAAGCGCAGCGCACCCGCGAGAGCACCGCGTAGCGGTGCCAAGTGCAGTAAAGGTGCCAAGATGCAGAGAGGTGCCAAAGCGAACGAGGTGTCCAACGGGCGTCGTTCCGCCGCCTCCCGCGGGTGCCTTGCCGTTCGTTCCTCACGGCGCGTTACCACGCGCTACAGTTGCATAATCAAAGCGTTAGAGGAATTTGTAGCGCGTGGTAAGCGCAGCGCACCCGCGGAAGCACCGCGCAGCGGTGCCAAGTGCAGAAAGGTGCCAAGATGCAGTGAGGTACCAACGGGCGTCGTCCCGCCGCCTCCCGCGGGTGCCTTGCCGTTCGTTCCTCACGACGCGTTACCACGCGTTACATCTAAATAATCAAAGCATTAGATGAATTTGTAGCGCGTGGTAAGCGCAGCGCACCCGCGAGAGCACCGCGCAGCGGTGCCAAGTGCAGAAAGGTGCCAAGATGCAGTGAGGTACCAATGGGCGTCGTTCCGCCGCCTCCCGCGGGTGCCTTGCCGTTCGTCCCTCACGGCGCGTTACCACGCGCTACATTTGAATAATCAAAACGTTAGCTAATTTGTAGCGCGTGGTAAGCGCAGCGCACCCGCGAGAGCACCGCGTAGCGGTGCCAAGTGCAGAAAGGTGCCAAGATGCAGTGAGGTACCAATGGGCGTCGTTCCGCCGCCTCCCGCGGGTGCCTTGCCGTTCGTCCCTCACGGCGCGTTACCACGCGCTACATCTAAATAATCAAAGCGTTAGGTGAATTTGTGGCGCGTGGTAAGCGCAGCGATGCAGGGATGAAGAGATGCCAGAGGGCGTTATTCCACAAGGCTTGCGAATGCTTCATCAGCCATTAACCCCTCGCGCTAGACCCTCGCAGCCAAGCGGCCTAGAATACGCCTCTATATAGCCTGCAATTTTGGAAACTCTGTGACTGTTACCACGCCTACATCAAATATGACGATGAATGCCAGCGCTCAACCTGCGCTTGAACAGCCGTATTTGGATCTAATGCGCACTGTGTTGGAACATGGCGTTGACCGCAACGACCGTACCGGGGTGGGCACACGCTCGGTGTTTGGCCATCAAATGCGGTTTGATTTATCACGCGGCTTTCCACTGATAACGACGAAAAAACTGCATTTGCGCTCTATTATCCATGAGCTCTTGTGGTTTCTGAAAGGCGATACCAATATTGCCTATTTACAGCAAAACGGTGTACGCATTTGGGACGAGTGGGCTGATGAACACGGCAATCTTGGCCCTGTTTATGGCTATCAATGGCGCAGCTGGCCCGACCCTAAAGGAGGCAGCGTCGACCAAATTGCCAACGTATTGAAGCAAATTCGTACCACACCACAGTCGCGCCGGTTGATAGTCTCCGCCTGGAATCCTGCTCAGGTTGATGAAATGAAACTGCCGCCTTGCCACTGTCTGTTTCAGTTCTATGTAGCAAATGGGCGCCTTTCCTGCCAACTTTACCAGCGCAGTGCCGATATTTTTCTTGGCGTACCGTTCAATATTGCAAGCTACGCGCTACTGTTGGCGATGGTGGCACAGGTAACGGGGCTTGAGCCGGGAGAGTTTATTCATACGCTGGGGGATGCACATCTCTATAGCAACCATTTTGAGCAAGCGGAAGAGCAGCTCACGCGTGAGCCGAAAGTACCGCCACGGTTGGTGCTGAATCCTGAGGTGAGTGACCTATTTGCATTTACCTTTGATGATATCCACATCGAAGCGTATGACGCCCATCCCCATATAAAAGCCAAGGTAGCGGTATGAGCCTTACCAGCAATGAATTTGAACCTTTAGTCCCTGTTGCCATGATTGTAGCAATGTCCAAAAACCGTGTTATTGGTGTGGATGGTAAGCTGCCTTGGCATCTTCCGGAAGATCTTAAATTCTTCAAACGTATGACTCAGGCGAAACCGTTGGTGATGGGACGCAAAACGTATGCCTCCATTGGCAAGCCGCTGCCGAATCGCCTTAATATAGTCGTAACGCATAATAAAGAGTTCGCACCCGATGGTGTTCGAGTCTGCCACGACTTGCCCGCTGCTTTGGCTCTGGCAGACCAGCAGGCAACGATTGATGCGGCTGAAGAAATTATGGTGATGGGGGGAGGAGAGATTTACCGCCAAGCGCTACCATTCGCACAGCGGCTTTACATCACAGAAGTGGATGTTGAAGTGGAAGGTGATGCTGCGTTCCCCGAATTGGCAGCAGATGAGTGGCGGGAAGTACAGCGTGTGGCTGGAATGCCTTCTGATGGCAAGCCGGCGTACGATTTTGTAGTTTATGAGCGCACTGCTGACTAAAAAAGGTCAAAGGAGAAGGTATGGCCGCCAGCGTAATGCAGTTATTAGACAGCCTGGAGTCGCGCCTTGAGCAGGCTCAAAGGGAGTTGCAAGCCCTGCGGTGGGAGAACGCGCAGTTAAAAGAGCAGCTCGCAGCGCAAGCAGTTACGCTGCAACAAACGCTCGCCGATCCCAGTGCGTTGAGTCAAAAAGCAAACACGGATGGCGTGCATGAAGTCACAGGACAAGTGGCGCTGGCTCAGCCTGCGGTTGAACCAAATCCCGAGGCCGATGAGGCTGAAGCCCTGGCTACTCATGAAACGCAGCCACCGTCGCCTCATGCCCTTCTAAAAGAGTGGTATCAGCGTTATCCGAATACCTTTTTCAAAGGCCACACGAAGCCCTTAAAAGTCGGTATTCATCAAGACCTAGCAGCGCGTGAGCCCTGGTCAGGAAAGCTGATTCGCCGCGCCTTGGCTAATTACGTGAATTTACCGCGTTATTTGAAATCGGTACGGGAAGGGGGGGAGCGTATTGACCTGGATGGCCAGTTGGCCGGAAAGGTAGATAAAGAGGCAGCTTTGCACGCCGCGGAGAAACGTAAGGCGAAACAAAAAGGAGTAGAGACAACAGAGCGTGTACAGCGCACGCCACAAAGAAAGCCTTTAGAAAAAAAGAGTGCCCACCTGTCAACACCGGCGATAACGACGCACACCCTCCAGGCCAAGGGTGAAGAGGCGGATAAGGTTAGGCAAGAGAAGCCGTTAAGCATGGAAGATAAATTAAAAGACCTGCAACAAAGGTTCAAAGCGCGCTGAGACCTGATTACGCTGGTGGGGTTCCTTGAAATTGCTTATTTCATAAAAAAACACTGTTTTTTTTATTGCGTTAAGTGAAATCCCGGTATAGAGTTTGACGTGCGAGCATTGGACTATAACAAGGTTTGTTCGAGGACGTGCCACATACCACTGGGAAAAACCAGAGGATGAGAAAACGAGCACGGCCCGCAAGCCAACTGCTGAAGGCCTATATAAGCCCGGCAGCTACGATCGAAACAGTAAGCTAGTTAAGGAACCTATATCATGAAAAAGACACTTTTAGCGACTGCTATCATCGGTGCCCTGAGCGCCACGGCTGCCGCTCAAGCAGCTACCGTATATGACCAGGACGGCACCAAGCTGGACATCTATGGCCGTATCGGTCTGGGCGTTGAAGGCGGCGGTGTTAAGTACAACAGCAGCGGTGAGCGCATTAACCGCAGCGGTGACTTCGTAAACGTTGGTTCACGTCTTGGTCTGCGCATGAGCCAAGCGATCACTAGCGACATGACTGCATTTGGTCGTCTTGAGTGGCGCTTCAAAGCCAACAGCAAAGAAGACGCTGGCACCGGCTTTGACGAGCTTCGCCAGAGCTACCTGGGTATTCAGAGCCAGCAGTACGGTACCTTCCAAGCGGGTAACTTTGACAGCTTCTACCTGCAGTTCGTTTCCAGCCCGTTCGATGTTTACATCAACAATGGCCTTCACTTCGCTGGTCACGCTAAACAGTCACGTGGCGACTCCATTGGTTACTACACGCCTGACTTAGAAGGTTTCACTGCCTTCCTGCAGCTGAAAAACTACAGCGAGCGTGGTTTGGTTGAAGGTGTATCGCCAGCCGAAGGTGGTACTTCTGAGCAAGGCAATGTTATAGCACCGCAAGGTGGTGTTCGTTATGAGCAAGGCCCTGTTACTGTAGGTCTGGGTTTTGTTGAAGACGTACGCCGTGGCGGTGGTAACGGTAAAATGATGTACGGCCTGATCGGTCAGTACCAGTTCACCGACCAGTTCTCTGCACGCTTAGGCTATGAGAACCGTCAGAATAATAGCGACCAAGGCTACAAAGATAGCATGGGCGTGAATGACGAAAATGGTTATAACACGGTTGGTCTGGGTGCTACCTTCGCTACCGGTCCTTGGGCATTCACGGGTGATTTCTACAACATCAATCGTGACGGCCAGGACAGCAGCAAAGCATGGTCTCTGGGTGGTTACTACAAAGTTTCCAGCGCTATGGATGTATTCCTGGAAGTTAACGATAACGATGCCAAAGCTGGCAACGACAGCACACGTCAGCAGTTTGATAACCTGACTGACGATGCATACTGGCTGACAGGCGTTCGTTACTTCTTCTAAGCCCGGTTTTTAATAACCTTGCTTTTTAAGGGTAACCTGCCTAGCAGACCTAATAGAACCGGCCTCTTTGGAGGCCGGTTTTTTTATACTTTTTAAAAGAGCTCTTATTGGAATATCTCATCTAGTTAAGAAAAGTTTGCACCGTAAGCTTTAGTCCGTTGGAGAGTGAAGAGGTTATCAATAAAGCGGAAATGCAAGTGTCGAACCTTGCTAGCTCGTGGATACGTACTAAAAAAGATACTTGTTCTTAATCTTTGTTAGCATAAGAAAGGTAGATTATGATATTTGTCTCAAACTCGTGAACATAATGCTCGAAAAAAATATGCTATATAAAATATAGTGTTTAATTGCCTGTCGATAACTTTATAAAGAGTACCTATGAGTTTGGTTAAAAATCAGTTGTTAACGACATTTGCTGCGAGGGGGGTAGCTGCGGGCGGCACTTTTTTACTCTCCTATGTACTCGCTACACAAGTAAGCGTTCAGGATTTCGGTTCTTTCATGATATGTTTTTCTATTATGATTGGCTTGCAGGTGTTTGCCAGTATAGGTACTGATAGAGCAACACTGAAATTTATGGGCGTTGCACTTTCAAATAATAGCAGAAACGAAGTGCGTTGGATTTATAAGCAAGCTTTTATTATAAACCTAATAGTTAGTGCTTTATTGGCTATCTTGTTATGGTTCTTAGCACCTATCTTATCCACGTGGTTTTTTTCTAGCCATGATTTGGGTGTGGCAAGTTTAAGAATAACTGCGTTTGTTTCACCTTTGTATACCATTATTTATCTATGTAACTTTATTCTAAAGGGGTGGGGGAGAGCCAATGTTTCATGCTTGTTTGAAATAGGCTGCATCTCAATTGTGCTTAGCCTCATGATTGCCATTTTTACAATGCGATTAGGGGTTGTGCTAAACGTTGTTCATTTAATGTCGATGTTGTCAGTCGTGCTGGCAATATATCTATCAATTGCGGTTGGATTAGTAATAGGCGTTTATAAGAGAAGTGGTCTTCTTTCTACAAATGAAATAACGTTTAATAAAAAATTTTATGGTAGTTTGCCTGATTTTTTATTGGTAGGTGTTATATTTTTTTATACTCAATGGGGGGTAAGCATTGTTCTAGGCCTTTTTGAAACCGAGCGTCAAGTAGCGATATTTAGCCTTGGCTTAAGAGTAGCAATGGTCGTTGGGTTTATTCTAACGGTGTACGACAGTATTTTGGGGCCTCGGTTTTCACGCTTGCATCATGAAAATGACCTACAAGCCCTAAAGTTGCTGGGGCAAAAAAGTGCTCTGCAGATGTTTTGCTTTTCACTTGTACCTTCAATTGTTTTTTTGGTGTGGCCCGAATGGATACTATCCTTTTTTGGTCCTGAATATACTTCAGGTGAAGGTGTATTACGTATTATGGTTGTCGCTCAGTTAGTCAATGTAATGACAGGCTCGGTTGTTTTGTTTCTATTAATGACCGACAATCAGAAAGCAGCAAGAAACATTCTCGTCTATTCAGCGCTGACGGCGGGCGCCGCTTCTGTTATTTTAATTCCAAGGCTAGGTGCGGAGGGTGCCGCATACTCACTTCTCTTATGTTTGGTAATACAAAACTTTTTAGCTGTGTATATTGTTCATAAAAGATTTGGTTTTATTATTATCGATTGGCGTGATGTTTTGAACTTCCGTAGGAAGTGTTAATTATTAACCAGGGATGCGGTGATGATCAAAATAGAAAAGAAATTCCTTTTTAAGCCAGGAGAAAATTACAGCTTTATAAATCCATACTCGCTTGGCGTGGTATGCCAGTCGTTGACAACATCAGAATGTCAGAAGATAAAGTTTCTGGCTGATGGTATTGCAATTGTTATCTATGCTCGATTGTTCAAAAAAAGAGTTATTAAGCGCACTAGTTTTGATGACACATCCTTAGCTCCCATTGTTTTTCAGTATGCTTGTCATAATAATTTATCTATCGCTCTGATCGGAGGAACACAAGAAAATATTCGACAGGCAAAAAGTTTGCTGGAGAATAAATATCCTGGCCTAAGAATACTGTTTTCTGAGTCGGGCTATTTTGCTAATCAGGACGCCTATCAAAGCTGCCTTGATAAGGTCGTATCTGCTGATATCTTGATTGTAGGCATGGGAGCAGGAAAACAAGAACACGTGTTGCTGGATGCTCGTGCAAAGGGATGGCAGGGGACTGGCTTTACCTGTGGTGGTTATCTGGACCAGATCGTGCAAGCACGTGGCGATGAATACTATCCAAGGGTTCTAAATATACTTCATCTTCGTTGGCTTTACCGTCTATTAAAAGAGCCGCGCCGCCTGTCAAAGCGTTACTTTAAAGACTATCCTTATTTTTTAATCAAATTTGGTAATAAAATAGAGTAATTTATGATACCCAAGAAAATTCATTATTGCTGGTTTGGTGGGCGTGAAATGTCCTCATTGTATAAACAATGTGTTGAGACATGGCGCCAAGCTATGCCTGATTTTGAAATCATGGAGTGGAATGAAAGCTCTATCGATAGTACTCACCCCTTTATCGCTTCTTGCTTGAAAAAAAAACAGTGGGCGTTCCTTTCAGACTATATGCGGATGGTAGCGCTGCGTGACCATGGCGGGGTATACCTCGACGTAGATATTGAAGCCGTTAAAAGTGTAGCGCCTCTATTAAAGCATGACTGTTTCCTAGGTTATGAAGATGAGGGTCGGCTCAATACTGCTGTATTGGGAGGTATAGCGGGCCACCATTTTTTCCGTAATGCTATTGAGCTTATTGAAAGCCGGCATCGCAGGAACAAACCTTTCCTTATAGCACCAGAAGTGGCCAATATGTGTGTGGAGAAAGATGCGTCAGGTATTGAGCTGTTACCCTGGCCTTGCTTTTATCCTTATAATCCCTATGCCAAGGCACATGATAGAAAGCAGCTTATGTATAGCTATATAGAAAACAATACTTATTTAATACACCATTGGGGAAAAGGCTGGAAGATGAGCTTTGCAGAAAGACTTAAAAGAAAAATATTTAAGTAGTTGAGCGACTGTGCAAAAGGGTCTGTTTTCAGAAAACTAACTACTCAGGGAATGAGAGTTGAATGAAAAAAATCAATGTAACATTAATGTTTCTGGGAGGCTGGTTTTTTTTAAGCGGCGGAAATATTGATGACAGAATTTTATCATTTTGGCACCAGTATAGTTTGATGCTTATTATATTGGCATACTTTGGCGCTCTAATTTTCGTCAGAGGCATCGTTTTAAGCCCTTGGGTTTTTCTTTTTCCTGCCCTATTTGTCTATATGTTGGTGACTGGTTTTTTTGTTGGCGACGTGGGAACGGAAGTAATCAAGGTCATTGCTTATAGTTTTGTTGTTGTGATGGCTGCTTTTGCTGCTAATAAATTAACATTGCTGGCGTTTCTTGAAACGCTGGTTGTGTCACTTTTTTTATTACTAATAGTCAACATCGCTGTGTCCGCATTTTTACCCCATATTGGGTTAGAGGCTGGAAAGTTTGAAGGTGATTGGAAGGGCATTTACGATCAGAAAAATGCGCTGGGAAGAGTAGGCGCATTGTTGATGGTATCCTCTATGCTACTAATGTTTTATAGCAGGGATCGAGCTATGCAACTGTATTCTCTTTTTGCCTTGGTATCTGCTGTCATTGTCACCTTAAATACTGGGTCACGCACTGGCCTTGCTACAGGAGTGTTAGTTGCTTTAATTACGTTTGCGTTCGGCTTGATATATTATGTGCTTAAAAGCAACTATTTATATAAAAAGGCATTTATAACGATCCTGGCTGCAGAGTTCCTAATAGCTTCTTTACTTGTCGCTATGAATATAGAAGTGATTGATTTGTTTTCAGGGCATGATGGGGTTAGCATTTATGGTAATTTTTTGTCTCTAACGGGACGTCTTACTATTTGGGACTTTGCGCTCACGCATATAAATGGCGTGCATTTTTGGTTTGGTTATGGATTGGATGGCTTTTGGACAAAGGAAAATTTTTACTTGTTTGGCCCGATTCAGGGGATGGGCAATTTTTTTCCAGAAGATGCTCATAACGGCTATATTGATATCGTTGTTCAGGGTGGCTTTTTGGGGGTGGTTTTATATGGGATTATATTTTATTTAGTTATGAAGAAATTCGTAAAGAATGATAGTTTTGGATTTAAAGAAGTGATCGTTTGCTTCGCGTTTTTAATGCTTTTTTTGATCTCAAATATAACTGAATCCTACACAACAAAATCCACTAACATAATTGGTTTTCTAGTTGTGTATATATCAGCCTTTATTTTTTTCAACGATAGCGATGGCAAGAAAATTCACGTTTTCCCTTTTGGGTATGTTAAAAAATATCTTAAATGGAATGGTGAATAAATGGGTGGCGCAACTAATCGGCAAAAAACAGGTATAGCCTTCTCAGGGCGCTTCCCATCACAAGTTATATTTCCAGTGCTTGATATACTGATTATTTTTCTCTGTGGGGTAGGCGTCTATCTTGCGAGATTTGGCACTATCGCTTTGCATGAACGATATGCTCTCGCATTAACATGCATATCGTTAATAGTCTTAATGGTTAATAGCTCAACAGGTAGCTACAAGCGTTGGCGCGTATTTTCCACCATAGATTTACTTAGTAAGCTACTTTTCGTATGGCTAGGAGTAGGTATTTTTGTCACGTCGATTATCTATTTTGCCGATGCATCAGAACGTTACTCTCGGTTATGGGTGGGGTTCACGCTACTGAGCTCCTTTATTCTGGCCGCATGCGCCAGAGTGCTTGTACAACAGGGCTTGCGCAGGCTTCCTCTTCGTGGAGGAAGTCGGCGACCCATATTTTTAGTGGGGCCGGGCCAAAATGTACTTAAAGTCGCTAAGGGAATGCGGGCAGCCGCTTGGGAAGGACACTCTATCGTGGGTGTAGAGCGTTTTCATACAACGTTAACCCCTAGTGACGATCAGCTGAAAAACATATCGGCCAGGATAGGCCGCTCTGGCGCCGCTGAAATATGGATTTGTGCTCCGTTGGAGATGGGCGAAACAGTACATGCTCTGTTTTATGCGCTAAGGAACCATACCGAAGATATTCGACTAATTCCTGACTTTAAAGATATGCGTTTGCTGAATCATCGTACTAGCGAAATGGCTGGGCACTTGGTGATTGACCTGAGTGTATCGCCCATAAACGGCATGGCACGTTTTTCTAAACGTGCTGAGGACATTGTGTTGGGCACACTCATTACGCTTCTGATTTTGCCGGTATGCGCCGTCATCGCCGTGATCATTAAAATGACATCGCCAGGGCCTGTCTTGTTTAAGCAGTACAGAACTGGCTCAAGCGGTAAAGTTTTTAAAGTATATAAATTTCGCTCAATGAAGGTTCATAAAGAGAAGCAGGGGGCCGTGACCCAAGCGACCAAGGGAGACAGCCGCCTTACGCCGATAGGTGCTTTTCTACGCAAAACCTCATTGGATGAATTACCGCAATTTTATAACGTATTACAAGGAAGAATGTCGATAGTTGGGCCACGACCACATGCACTCGCCCATAATGAGTATTACAAAGAGCTTGTCGAATCCTATATGCGGCGCCATAAGGTAAAACCCGGTATTACGGGCTGGGCGCAGGTCAATGGATTAAGAGGGGAAACCGATACATTGGAAAAAATGCAAAGACGCGTCGAGCACGACTTATGGTATATCGATAACTGGTCCATCTGGCTGGATTTAAAAATTATCTGTATGACGATTTTTAAGGGATTCAAGCATAAAAATGCGTATTAATGAGATGTTGTGATGATGTTGTTAACGGGCGGTACAGGTTATATCGGCTCTCATATCGCAGTAGAACTGCTTCATGCTGGCATTGATGTGATTATTGTCGATAACCTTTGTAACAGTAAACACAGTGTTATCGAGCGTATAGAGACGATTACACGGCGCTCGGTTTCATTTTACGAGGGCGATATCCGCGATACTGCTTTTTTGGCTTCTGTCTTTGCTGAAAATTCGATTGATGCGGTGATTCATTGTGCAGGCTTAAAGGCAGTGGGAGAAAGTGTCCGCACGCCTTTGGCTTATTATGAAGTCAACGTTTATGGCACGATATGTTTGTGCCAGGCCATGCAACAAGCCAACGTCAAGAAGCTGATTTTTAGCTCATCAGCAACCGTATATGGAACCGAGTCAGAGGTTCCTTACCTGGAGAGTATGCCAAGAGGTGTCGCGGCAAGCCCATACGGCGTTTCCAAGGGAATGGTTGAAACAGTGCTTGAAGATTTGCACACAAGCGACCCAGATTGGTCTGTCGTTCTGCTGCGCTATTTTAATCCTATTGGAGCACACCCTACAGGGCTTATTGGTGAGTCTCCCCAAGGGGCGCCTAATAATTTGATGCCCTATATCAGCCAAGTAGCAGCGGGAGCGCTTCCACACGTCATGATTTTTGGCAATGACTACCCAACCCCGGACGGCACCTGCATGCGTGACTATCTGCACGTTGTCGACCTCGCCAAGGGGCATCGTGCTGCATTATGCGTATTGGAGGCGCCAGGAGTGAATTACTACAATTTGGGTACTGGGTGTGGAACCTCGGTACTCAATATGGTGCAGAGCTTTATAGAGGTAACGGGGGTCAATATTCCTTATCAATTTGCGCCACGACGCCAAGGCGATCTTGCTGCTTTTTGGGCCAATGCTGCTAAAGCCGAGAAGGAGTTATCCTGGCACGCCGAAAAATCACTCGATGAGATGTTGTTAGATACATGGCGCTGGCAGCAATACGCGATGGTTAACCATGCCTGAACCTAAATGAGCAGATTCTCTCCCGTGAAAGTCCGTGGGCATATTGTAAGACTGCTAGCCTAAAAGTGGCACAGGGTGCTTGGGAAGCACGCATGCTTTTCTTGGACAGGTTTTAACTGTGGTAGCATTCACGCTCTTTCTGCTGCCGTTTATAGCAGCGCTTATCGAAGGGTACTTGTCTTGAAGCCTGCAATGAATATGCACGACCCCGATACGCCTCGCTCGTTTTCTGTGATGCTAACGGATGCCGCTGTTTTCCTACTGGTCAGTATTGCACTCATTATTCCCAGCGGTTACTCACTAGGTGCCGCTGTTTTAATGCTAGCGGGTCTTTACTTATTGTTGCGTTGGCGCCTCCCAACGCTTGCTCGAGAAGACTGGCTGATTGTGGCGGTGTTATGCGCTTATGCACTAGTAGGTATGGCCGAAGCGTTATGGGATGGACAAGGCAGTAGCGGAATCGATAAGCCTGTACGCTTTATATTGGCTGTGCCTGCACTATGGTGGGTGCTACGCTACCCGCCCCATTTAAGTGTTGTGTGGGCCGGTATTGCGTTGGGAGGAATAAGCGCAGGAAGCTGGGCAAGTTGGCAAAAACTGGCCGAAGGTATTGATAGAGCGCAAGGATTCACGCACGTTATTCAGTTCGGTAATTTAAGTATGCTGTTAGGCGTGCTCTGCCTGGCGGGGCTGGGGTGGGCGCATGTCCAGCGCCAGCACCGTATGCTATGGATAACGCTGCTCTTTGCTGGTTTTTTAGGCGGTGTGCTTGGGTCGCTTTTTTCTGGTAGCCGTGGCGGCTGGGTAGGTTTTCCCATTGTTTTACTTATACTCTATCGCGCTTACGGAAGTTTCTTTGCTACCAGCATGAAGCTTGCCATCGTTGGCGCTGTTATAGCAGCGGGCCTGGTTGTTTACTTGATTCCTCAAACAGGTGTTCAGGATAGGGTGCACTACACCTTTTACGATCTCAATAATTATATAAGTGGTGAGAACCGTACTAATTCGTTAGGTGCTCGCTTTGAAATGTGGCGGGGCGCCAGTCATTTAATAATGGAAAAACCACTCACAGGGTGGGGCACGCAAGGCTACGTACAGGCAATGCAGGCACTGGGCGAACAAGGGGTTATTGACCAGCAGGTCACCCAGTATGGGCACGCGCATAATGAGTTTATAGACGCGTTTGCAAAGCGAGGCGTACTTGGTTTGGCCGTGCTGTTAGCGCTTTATCTAGTACCCATGCGCTTATTCGCCAAACAAATAAATGCAAAAAATTTAGCGACGCGTGCGGTTGCAACGGCGGGCGTGCTGCTACCGGTTACCTTTATGGACTTTGGATTATCGCAAGCATTTTTAACGCACAACAGCGGCGTAATGATGTACGCGTTCTTGCTGGCTGTGCTCTGGGGGATCTACGCTAATCAAACGAAAATGGCCCGTCAGGCACCAGTATCGTAACCGGGGTTCTTGCCACTATTACAAAGTGTGCTGGGTACAAGCCTGCGCCTAGCCTCCCAGTTTTATCTATGTGTCGTTGCTAAAGAGCCTACATGCCAAAATATTTGGCTTAAAGCGCAGACTCATGCATAACGGTGAATCATTAAATTGGCCTTTTGTGAAGAAACTATGTCTACGAAAACTTTTTTAATAACAGGCGGCGCGGGCTTTATTGGCTCGGCGGTTGTGCGAGCACTTATCAAAAAGACCGAACACACGGTCGTCAATATCGATGCGTTAACCTATGCCGGTAATTTAGAGTCGCTTGCTGATGTTGAAGGCAGCGAGCGCTACGCTTTTGAGCAGGCCGATATTGGTGATGCATCGCGTATGGCGGCTATTGTTGAGCGCTACCAGCCGGATGTGGTGATGCACTTGGCGGCAGAGTCGCACGTAGACCGCTCTATAGATGGCCCTGCGGCGTTTATTCAAACCAACATTGTGGGCACTTACACGCTGTTGGAAGCGGCTCGCCATTACTGGAAAGGCTTGCAAACAAGCGCGCCAGAAAAAGCCTCGGCGTTTCGCTTTCATCATATCTCGACCGATGAAGTGTATGGCGATTTGGAAGGCCCGGAAGACCTCTTCAGCGAAGAAACCCCGTATGCACCCAGCTCACCCTATTCCGCCAGCAAGGCAAGCTCGGACCACTTGGTGCGTGCTTGGCACCGTACCTACGGCCTGCCGGTACTGGTAACCAACTGCTCCAATAACTACGGGCCGTACCACTTCCCTGAAAAACTGATCCCGTTGATGATTTTAAACGCCCTGGCGGGCAAGCCGTTGCCGGTATATGGCAATGGCCAGCAGGTGCGTGATTGGCTGTACGTAGAAGACCACGCCCGTGCGTTGGTAAAGGTCGCGACCGAGGGCGTGGTAGGCGAAACCTACAACATCGGTGGCCATAACGAAAAGGCGAATCTTGAGGTGGTCGAAACCTTGTGTGATTTACTGCAGGAACTGGTGCCCGCTGAGCGTAGCTACCGCGATTTAATCACCTTCGTACAAGACCGCCCAGGCCACGACCTGCGCTACGCGATTGATGCCAGCAAAATCGAACGCGAACTTGGCTGGCGCCCGGAAGAAACCTTTGAAACCGGGCTGCGGAAAACCGTGCAGTGGTACCTTGATAACCGCGCATGGTGGCAGCGCGTGCAGGACGGCAGCTATCAAGGCGAGCGGTTGGGGAGTTTGTAACCCCGCTCACGGATCACTGTGACCTATAGGGTTTGGGTATGAATATTTTCGTTACCGGCGGCAATGGCCAAGTCGGGTTTGAACTCCAGCGCCAGTTGGCAACGTTGGGTAATGTGTTGGCACCCGGCAGAGCGGCGCTGGACCTTTCCGATGCCAATGCAGTTGCGGCGTACTTGGCAACGCATCAGCCCGATGTAGTGATCAATGCGGCGGCTTATACGGCGGTGGATAACGCTGAATCTGACCAGGCAATGGCTGGGCGCCTGAATGCGGCGCTGCCCGCTCAGTTGGCTGAATACTGCCAGCAGCAATCCAAATGGCTGATCCATTACTCTTCTGATTACGTATACACCGGCCAAGGCAGTGCGCCCTGGCAAGAGAGTGACACCACCGGGCCGTGCAACGTCTATGGCGCGACCAAGCTTGCCGGTGATGAAGCGGTGATGAATAGTAGCTGCCAGCACCTGATCTTTCGTACCAGTTGGGTCTACAGTGCCTTTGGCAAAAGCTTTTTAGCCACCATGCTGCGCTTGGGAGCAGAGCGTTCGGCGTTAAGCATTATTAATGACCAGGTGGGCGCGCCGACGCCAGCGCGTTTGATCGCGCTGATAACGCAGCAGGCGCTAACGAGATTGCTAAGCGAAGGTGCCACCTTGGCCAGCGGGGTGTATCATTTGGCACCACGTGGCGAGACCAGTTGGCATGGCTTTGCCTGTGAGATTTTTAAGGCGGCAAAGCAGTGCGATTTACCGTTGGTCATTACGCCGGACGGCGTTTCGGCTATTCCAACCACGGATTACCCGACGCCCGCTGCGCGCCCGCTGAACTCGCGGCTATCCGTTGATAAACTTGAAAAAGCGCTATCAGTACAGCTGCCGGATTGGCAAAGCCAATTGGCACTGACAGTGGAAGAAATAGCCCGCTCGCGTTAACCGCGCAGCCATAAGCAAGGAGCAAAAAGCGATGCAACGTAAAGGTATTATTTTGGCAGGAGGCAGCGGTACGCGCTTGCATCCCATTACACGCGGTGTTTCAAAGCAGCTACTGCCTATTTATGACAAGCCAATGATTTACTATCCCATTTCGGTGCTTATGTTGGCCGGGATCCGGGAAATTCTGATTATCTCTACACCTGAGGATCTTTCTCAGTACGAAAACCTGCTGGGCGATGGCAGCGCGTTCGGCGTACGTTTTGAGTACGCGGTGCAGCCAAGCCCGGATGGCCTGGCGCAAGCGTTTTTGATCGGTGAAGATTTTATTGGTGATGCGCCGGTCTGTTTGGTGCTGGGCGATAATATCTTTCATGGACAGCACTTTTCGGACCAGTTGAAACGAGCTTCTGAGCAGCAAAGCGGCGCCACGGTGTTTGGCTATTTAGTGAAAGACCCCGAGCGCTTTGGCGTGGTCGAGTTTAACGATGATGGCAAGGCGGTTTCCATTGAGGAAAAGCCTGCTACGCCGAAGTCTCCCTATGCCGTTACCGGCCTCTACTTCTACGACAACGATGTGGTGGACATTGCCCGCCAGGTGAAGCCTTCAGAGCGTGGCGAACTGGAAATTACCAGCATCAATAACGCGTATCTTGAGCGTGGTGATCTGCGTGTTGAACGCCTGGGGCGCGGCTTTGCATGGTTGGATACCGGCACCCACGATAGCCTGCTGGAAGCTAGCCAGTACGTGCAAACCATCGAGCATCGCCAAGGCCTGAAAGTAGCTTGCCTGGAAGAGATCGCTTGGCAGCAAGGCTGGTTGAGTGATGCTCAACTGCGAGAGAGCGCGAATGCACTGTCTAAAACCGGCTATGGTCAATACCTGTTGACGCGGCTGGATGCCAAAGGGGGCCTGTAATGCAGATTGAAGAGACCTCGCTACCCGGCGTGGTAGCGTTAACGCCCAAGGTGTTTGGTGACGAACGCGGCTTCTTTATGGAAAGCTTTAATCAGAAGGCGTTTGAAGAGGCCACAGGCTGCACACGTGAATTTGTGCAGGATAACCACTCGCGCTCCCGTCAGGGTGTACTGCGTGGCATCCATTACCAGTTAGAGCAGCCACAGGGCAAGTTGGTACGCGTGGTGCAAGGCTCTGTGTGGGATGTAGCGGTCGATTTGCGTAAACACTCGGCTCACTTCGGCCAATGGGTGGGGGTTGAACTTTCGGCTGAAAACAGCCGACAGCTGTGGGTGCCAGAAGGCTTTGGTCATGCGTTTGTAGTGCTTTCCGAAACGGCTGATTTTTTGTACAAGACCACGGACTATTACCACCCGGCGTCAGAGCGCTGTATCCGCTTTGATGATCCGGAATTGGCGATCCAGTGGCCAGCCTTGCCGGTGGAGTTTGCACTGTCAGAGAAAGATCAGGCAGGCAGCGCGTTTAAAACGGCCGAGGTATATGGGTAGTTGCATTAAAGTGGCTGGGCATCGCATAACGTCGCCCTGGTAGTCAGTGCGGCGTTTATATGTCGTGTGTTGTGCTTGGCATTACAGGGCGTTATTTGCTGAAATGTTGATGAACCCTGGTATTGGCGGGCCAGCATAAATGCCCAGCTAGCAAATACTCTCAAGTGTAGAGACAAACCCACTAATCCCTTACAATGCTGGTGCGTTTGGGTAGTACAAGCTATCAAATTTTATCCGCACAGCGTTGGGCAAGGGAATGCGCCCGTTACAATCCCCGGGCGGTAGCGTGCCTTTTCTGGAAATTATTATGCCAAAGACCTCATTTTTAGTAGTTCGACCGGCTCGCATGCTGCTAGCCGTGTTAAGTATGGCCGTAATAAGTGGGTGCGCTACGAGCTACCCCTCTGGCAGCGCCTCCCAGCAGCAGCGCTATGTCCTTAATGATGACTCCGCAAAGCCCATTCTTGATGAACGTGTGAACGGTTTTCTGGACCAAACACCGGCTGGTGGCGTTATCAGCGTGGCTAACAGCCCGTGGGGCGACAATGTTGAAATTGTCGCCGACGAATCCTACCTGGCAGCCAGTGGGCGTGAATGCCGTCGCTTACAAGTGATTGGCATGAGTGGCGAAGCTCGCCGCGCACTGGTATGCAAAGCATCGTCAGAAGAGTGGGTAAACCAGCGAGTCATAACGCAAACGGCAGAAGGGCGCCTTTAATGAATCTCTTTGAAGCATGCAAGCGCGCTTGCCTATCGAAAGCGCTGACTACCGTTTCACTCGCCTGTTTGGTTGTGTTCAGTGCGTCTGCCTCCGCCCAGATTCTCAGTCTGCCGGACGACACCCTTTCAGGCCAACGCAGCAGCAATCAGGCATCATCGTCTCAAGGGCAGCAAGGGGTAGAGCAGCAAGGCCAGGTAGATGATATGCCCCGCGCCGATTGGCGCAGTGGCACTTATGGCCCCATTGCCACACCGCCCCGCGACCCGGATGCACTGCCCCCCTTTGGATATAACCTCTTCACTGGTGGCTTTCGCGGCGCCATGGGCGATGGCCTGAACGCTGATTACCGCATTAAGCCAGGCGACCAGGTCACCGTGCGCGCCTGGGGTGCGTTCGAGTTGGACCGTGTGCTGCCGGTTGACGCCCAAGGCAACATCTTCATCCCCGGTTCCGGCCCCTTAAATGTAGAAGGTCAGAGTAGCCAGCAGGTCGATAACAGCGTTCGCCAAGCGATTACCTCGGTATACCCTGACAACGTTGAGGTTTACACCAACCTGCAAGGCGTCCAGCCCGTTGCTGTTTATGTAACAGGTTATGTGCAAAACCCCGGACGTTATGCCGGTACGCCCGATGACTCGCTGCTCTACTTTCTTGACCAGGCAGGCGGGATCGAACAAGACCTCGGCAGCTATCGCCAAGTGCGCGTAATGCGCAACGATCGCCTGGTTGCAACGGTGGACCTCTACGACTTTTTGCTTAACGGCACCATTGCACGCCCGCAATTCCAGGACGGTGACACTATCGTTGTAGAAGAGCGCGGCCCGGCGATTGCGGTTACTGGAGACGTGCACCGCGAGATGCGCTATGAGCTGACCAGTAACACGCTTAGCGGTGCCGAGCTTTTAAACCTGGCGCGATTGCGAAGCGGCGTATCCAACGTACTGCTGCGTGGTCATCGTACCGATGGTCCTATCGCCCACTATTTCCCCGTCGCCCTGTTTGCTGGCCAAACCATTCGCAGTGGCGATGAAGTCACCTTCACCGCCGACCAGCGCAGTGAAACTATCGTGGTTGAAATAGAAGGCAGCTACTTCGGGCCTTCGCTCTACGCCTTGCCGCGCAATGCTCGCCTAAGTGAACTGCTTGATGCCATTGCCGTGCCACAAGGGCTGACCGCCGTTGAAAGCGTTTCCCTGCGCCGTGAAAGCGTCAAGGAGCAGCAGGAACAGGCGCTGGAAGACAGCCTACGCCGCCTGGAAACCACCTACCTGGGCGCCACCTCACGCACCGACGAAGAAGCCCAAATTCGCCTGCGTGAAGCCGAACTGATTGAACGCTTTATTGAACGCGCAAGCGACCTGGAACCCAGTGGCCGCCTGGTAGTCGCGCAAGGCGGCAAGATTTCAGATATCCGCCTGCAAGACGGCGATGTCATTACCATTCCTGAAATCAGCGATTCGGTTCTGATCAGCGGTGAAATCGTGGTGCCCCAGGCCGTGGTGTATCGCCCCGGTCTAAGCGTGATCGACTACGTCAACGGCGCCGGTGGCTTTACCGAGCGTGCCGATGAGAGCCAGATTCTACTAGTGCGCCAAAACGGTGCTGTGGAACACGCGCGTAATTCACCGCTACGCCCGGGTGATGAAATCCTCGTAATGCCCAAGGCGCCGGTACACAACTTGCAGCTGGCTTCTACGCTAACGCAGATCCTCTTCCAGATCGCCGTGACCACTCGCGTAGCGCTGGACCTGTAATGAGCGGTTGGTGAGTCGCTAAGGGGCCTCGTAGCGTGCGGTAACGAGCGCAGCGAGGCACCCGCGAAAGGCAGCGCCCGCACATGCAGAAATTCATGACAAGCAACATGCACTTAAAGGCGGCAACCCGTCATGGCTGATACACAAGCAACACGCCGAAGCGCCCGCACGCCCTGGCAAGTGACCCGCAGCGTGTGGTACGCCATGTTCATGCGTGAAGCTATTTCACGCACCATGGCCGACCGCATGGGCTGGTTCTGGATGCTCTTTGAACCGGTTGCCATGGTAGGGATCATGGTGGCCATTCGCAGCTTTATCCGTGGTGATAGCCTAGTCGTTAACGCACCATTTATCCCTTGGCTGATTACCGGCTTAATGGGTTTTTTTTTAGTGCGTGAAGGCATGATACGAGGCATGGGTGCCATTAATGCAAATAAGGCGCTGTTTGCCTACCGTCAAGTGCAGCCTGTGGACCCGGTACTTTCGCGTAATTTTCTTGAAGGGATGCTACGCACCTTTATCTTCCTGATTTTTATGGTAGGCGGGCTAATGCTCGACCAGGAAATGTACCCGGATAATGCTGTTCGCGCGATGGCCGCCTGGTTCTCGCTCTGGTGTTTAGGCTTGGGGCTGGGGTTAGTTACTTCTGTTTCCGCAACGTTAGTGCCTGAGGTAGGGCGCGTCATCAGCATGATTTCTTTGCCGCTGCTGATTATTTCCGGCGTCATTCTACCGTTGAATAGCTTGCCGCACTGGCTGCTTGAATACCTGATGCTAAATCCTATACCTCACGGGTTAGAGACACTGCGATTGGGCTTTTTTGAGCACTACCATGTGGTGCCTGGCACCAGCATGCTCTATTTCTGGCTATTTACGTTTTCGCTTATTGCGCTAGGGCTTCTTATGCACCTGCGCTTTATTGACCGTTTAAAGGCAAGCTAATTCATGCAATCGTCTCTTCGTCGCTTTGGCACGCAATACCCCCAGTGGGCTATCGCCCTCATCGCAATCGTTTTGGTCTCCTTCTACTGGTTTATTTGGGCACAAGCCCGCTATGTATCCAATGCAACCGTGGTGCTTGAAAGCCCCCAAGTAGCAACGCCTGAAATAAGCTTTGCCTCGTTAATGGGCGGAGGCGGTGGTGGCAATACGCACGACCTACTGCTACTGCGCGAATATCTGCTTTCAACCGATATGTTGCGTCAGATGGACACAGCGCTAGGCTTTCGTGAACACTACAGCGAACACGGGGATATTTTTGCCCGGTTGCGCGACCCCGATGCGCCCATTGAAGAGCTACATAAGTATTACCTGCGCCGTGTCAATGTTGAACTTGATGAATACGCAGGCGTGCTCAATATCAGCTCACAAGCATTTACCCCCGAATTTGCGCACGATATGACCGAACTGCTTCTAAAAGCGGGTGAGGACCACATGAACGCCATGGGGCATCGCTTGGCAGACGAGCAGGTATTATTCCTGGAACAGCAACTGGTTCGCTTGGAAGAGCGTTTTCGAGCAACCCGCGCGGAGCTACTGGACTTTCAAAACGAGTATGGCCTCGTTTCACCCACAGCCACCGTTGAAGGCCTGAACCAGGTAGTCGCCACGCTGGAAGGTGACCTTGCCCGCCTACAAGCCCAGCGCGATGCCCTGGCCAGTTTCCAAAGCTCGCAATCTGCTGAACTACGCCAGGTAGAGCGCAATATTACGGCACTAAGAGACCAGATCAGCGAACAGAGCGAACGCCTCGCCCAAGCCGCAGGTGGCGCACTCAACCGCGTTTCCGCCGAGTACGAAACACTCGAACTCCAGGCCCAGTTTGCCCAGGAAACCTACTCAAGCGCGCTAGCCGCCCTGGAAAACACCCGCTTGGAAGCCGCCCGCCAGCTCAAACAGGTAAGCGTACTGCAAAGCCCGCTATACCCCGAGTACCCAACCGAACCCAGGCGGCTATACAACAGCACCGTATTCGCCATCATCACCATTTTCCTCGCCTTCATCCTCAGCATGATCATCATGATCGTAAAAGATCACCGAGACTGATAACGGTGAACGGTGAACGGTGAACGGTGCAAGGGTGAAAACCAACCCTGTAGCGCGCGGTAACGCCTTGCGAGGAACGAGCAAAAGGCACCCGCGAAAGGCGGCGGAACGACGCCCCGGATGTGCCCCAATGCCCAACCCCGGCACCGCTTCGCGGTGCTCCCGCGGGTGCGCTTCGCTTACCACGCGCTACACGTTATCTAACGCTTTGATTATTCAAACGTAGCGCGCGGTAACGCTTTGCGAGGAACGAGCAAAAAGGCACCCGCGAATGGCGGCGGAACGACGCCCCGGATGCGCCCCAATGCCCAACCCCGGCACCGCTTCGCGCTGCTCTCGCGCCGGGCCGCCGCTGCGGGTGCGCTGCGCTTACCACGCGCTACAAGTTATCTAACGCCTTGATTATTCAAATGTAGCGCGCGGTAACGCTTTGCGAGGCACGAGCAAAAGGCACCCGCGAAAGGCGGCGGAACGACGCCCCGGATGCGCCTCAAGGCCCAACCCCGGCACCGCTTCGCGGCGCTCCCGCGGGTGCGCTGCGCTTACCACGCGCTACGAAATATCTATCCGGTTGTGTAGCGCGCGGTAACGCTTTGCGAGGAACGAGCAAAAGGCACCCGCGAAAGGCGGCGGAACGACGCCCCGGATGCGCCACGAATGCCCAACCCGGGCATTACCGAAAATACACGCATCGTGGCACGGGCCAAAATATACACGCTGACTTGGACCGACTAACGCAAATCTCCAAGTAGTACATTGTGTACATAAGGCAACGAACTGTGGGTAAAGACAATGGATAGGGTATACGCCTTCCCGGAAGGGGCTAAGCACTTTCATTGTTTTAACGATGATAATGATATAAAGCAGCATCCGGACTACATAACTGCGAAAGCTGGTAACCCTGATGCTGCGTTACAGCTTGTAGAGGAGTTGGCTCTTGAGTTTCTAGCGTCGCTCAATGGTGAGTTTCCTGAGGATGCTATTTTTGTTTCTCCTTATGCCAAGGAAGCCGCTGGTGATAATGCGATACCACTAATGCTTTCACTTTTATGTGCTGAAGTGTGTGGGGGTACCAGTGAGACAGACATTGTCCAGCTGCAAAGAGTGTTTCATACCGGCGCAGACCCTATGGAAAGGCTAATCTCAAGGCCCTCATTTGAAGGAACTGTGGAGCAGGGTGGAAAATATGTGCTTGTCGATGACGTGACCAGCATGGGGAGCACATTGGCAGAGTTGGCTAATTACCTGTTAATGAACGGCGGAAACGCAATTGGGTCTATACTGCTGGTAAATGCTGGTCGATCAACAAATTTTCGCGCAGTAAAAAAGCATATCCAATTATTGGAGGAGCGCTTTGGTGATGACATCAAAAATATCTTCGGAATACAAACCTCAGCCCTCACCGCCAACGAAGCAAGTTATCTCGTCGGCTTTAGAACCGCTGACGAGATCCGAAATCGATGCGTTAAGGCAGAAAAAGAAACAACTAAGCGGTTATTATCAAAAAATTATTCAAGCTAGGGTCGCTAGTGGGCGCTAAGCGCGCTAGTAGATGTTAGGCACACCTTCGAGTAGCGCGCGGTAACGTTTGCGAGGCACGAGCAAAATGCACCCGCGAAAGGCGGCGGAACGACGCCCCGAATGTGCACCCATGCCCAATCCGGCACCGCTTCGCGCTGCTCCTGCGGGTGCGCTGCGCTTACCACGCGCTACGAAATATCTACCCGGTTGTGTAGCGCGCGGTAACGCTTTGCGAGGCACGAGCAAAAAGGCACCCGCGAATGGCGGCGGAGACGCCCCGGATGCGCCTCCATGCCCAACCCCGGCACCGCTTCGCGCTGCTCCCGCGGGTGCGCTTCGCTTACCACGCGCTACGAAATATCTACCCGGTTGTGTAGCGCGTGGTAACGCTTTGCGAGGCACGAGCAAAAGGCACCCGCGAAAGGCGGCGGAACGACGCCCGGATGCGCCACCAATCACTACCTGGCTTCGGTGAAGCCTCTAAGAACACCTAAAAAGGCGCCTCATGCTCGATATTATTCATCACGGTGGCGCAACCGGCGTTACCGGCAGTTGCCACCAGCTCATACTGAATAGCGAACACTCACTACTCATCGACTGCGGCCTCTTTCAAGGCGAAGACGCGGAAGAAGACAGCTTCGAACAGCTACAAATCGAATTCGACATCAGCACCGTTCAGGCATTAATCATCACCCACGTACATATTGACCACGTAGGGCGGCTACCGTACCTACTGGCCGCCGGGTTTAAAGGCCCCATCATCTGCTCAGAGCCTTCTGCCAAACTACTCCCGCTGGTGATTGAAGATGCGCTTAAAATCGGCTTCACCCGCAACGCCCAACTGATCAACCGCTTTCAGGAACAGTTAAAACAGCAGATTGTAAGCGTGCCCTATGGCAAGTGGCACCGCGTTGCTCACAATACTATCGGCACCGCACGCATAAAACTTAAGCGGGCAGGGCATATTCTCGGTTCCTGCTACGTGGAAGTAGCCTATCAAGCCGTTGAAGCTAATGAAAAAGAGCGCATCGTTTTCTCCGGCGACCTGGGCGCACCTCACGCGCCGCTGCTGCCCGCGCCTACATCACCCCACGGCTGCGACCAGTTAGTGCTGGAAAGCACCTACGGCAACCGCACCCACCCGGACCGCCGTCAGCGCCGCGCCGTTTTAAGAAAAGCGATAGAACAAGCGCTATCTAACGGCGGCACGGTCATGGTGCCCGCCTTCAGCATTGGCCGCACGCAAGAACTGCTTTACGAACTGGAAGGCATTATTCATGAAGCCAAAAACAGCCAGTGGAGCAAGCTCGAAATTATCGTCGATTCACCGCTGGCCGCCCGCTTTACCAAGGTATACCGCGAGCTAAAACCCTACTGGGATGATGAAGCCCAAAAGCGGCTAAAAGGGGGCCGCCATCCACTCAACTTTGCCAGCCTCTACACCGTAGAAAGCCACACCGAACACGAGCAAACGGTTGAATATTTAGCAAAAACCGGCAGGCCCGCCGTGGTGATAGCCGCCAGCGGCATGTGTGCCGGTGGGCGCATTATGAACTACCTAAAAGCCATGCTAGGCGATGCCCGCCACCAAGTGCTGTTTGTAGGCTACCAGGGCGCAGGCACTCCTGGCCGCACCATACAGCAATACGGCCAAGGCGGCTGGGTAGAAATCGACGGCCAGCGTATCGACATTAACGCAGGCGTTACCTCCATCAGCGGCTACTCCGCCCACGCCGACCAAAACGACCTGCTAAACTTTGTAAAGCGCATGCGCCGCTGGCCCCACACCATCCGTTTGGTACACGGTGACCAAAACGCCCGCGCAGTGTTGAAAAGCAAGCTAGAAGCAATGTACGAACGAAAGGGCAGGGAAGTGAGAGTTACCAGTTCTTAGTAGCGCGTGGTAACGAATCTCGCGAGGAACGAGCGAATGAGGCACCCGCGGAAGGCGTCGGCACGACGCCCTGATTTCGCCATCGTGCTCATCTTCAGCACTACTTCAGATGCTCTTAGGATGTCTTCTCCCCCCAACACAATCATTGCACTCTGTTTTGAATTACCATCGGTTACCAACACCAAATGATTGAAATCAAAAACCTCTACAAGCGCTACCACAACCACCACGGCAGCGATTGGGTATTAAAAGATATAAACTTGACGATCCCTACCGGGGTAAGCGTAGGGCTAATTGGCGCCAACGGCGCGGGCAAGTCAACGCTATTGCGCCTAATCGCCGGTATGGACACGCCCGAACGCGGTGAAGTTATTCGCCGCAGCCGCGTTTCCTGGCCGGTTGGGCTTTCAGGCGGTATGCAAAGCAATATGACAGGCCGCCAAAACGCCAAGTTTGTGGCCCGCGTGCAGGGCAGCAGCCCAAAAGAAGTACAGCGCGTCATTCAGTTTGTCGAAGACTTTGCCGAGATTGGCCCCGCGTTCGATGAACCGATCCGCACCTACTCATCCGGCATGAAATCCCGCATCTCGTTTGGGTTATCATTTGCGTTCGATTTTGATGTGTATATTTCCGATGAAGCCACCGCCGTTGGCGACCGCGCCTTTAAAGACAAAGCCAAAAAGCTCTTTCAATCGAAAGTGGGTCAGGCCTCACTCATTATGGTGTCCCACTCGGAAGGCATCCTGAAAGACCTGTGCCAGGCAGGCCTATACCTTAAAAACGGCAGCGCCTACTGGTACGAAGATATCAACGAAGCGATTGCCGTGTACCACGCCGATGCTGATGCCAAGAAAAAGGCGGGCGAAAGCGTATTACCTAACGATGTGATTGGCGCAAGGCATCACCTGGCGGAGTGCCATCAAATTTTAAAAGGCGCGCAAGAAACGCTAAAAGAGCTGCAAGAAGAGAGCGCACCCGCCGAACAAATCAAGGCCGCAAGGCAAGAAGTTAATACGGCAGGGGCTGTAGCCAAAGAGGCACGGATACATCTGGACACGCTTATCGAAACGCAGAGCCAAACTAAATAAGCGGTTTACATAAGTAGTCATTGAGTAGTTGCTGGTCAGATACAGAGAGAAATATGGCAGGTTTCGATCAGTCAGCCCTGTCAGATGTGTCCAGTAGTGTTAGCCACTATTTCCAGCCCTTGTTTACCAGGCTGCAAAAATCGCTTAACGAGGAACTGAACGGCAAAACGATTGCCGTATAGGGCTAGCCTTCAAGCCGAATAGAGGATACGCGCGAAGCCCACAGCCGCGTATTAATAGGCGCGCTGTGGAAAGCCGATGCCAAGGTAAGCGCATTGTGACCCTATGGCAATGAAAGCAGCGTCGCGATTTTATGGCGATCGTGAAAATTGAAGGTTGTGTGATCGAATGGAAGGCACACTTCTTGGTGTAGGTACATTAGTAATATGTACCAGTGGAAACAGTTGAGAACCATAGCCTTAAAGTGGGTTTCCGCTTACCTAAAAGACGGTGAGGTTGTCGATGGGTGTAACCTGTATCACCCGGAAGACGCAAAAGCAGTTAATTTGCGCTATATCTCGGTAGGTCGTATTTAAATGGATGATGTTGGAGGGGTGCAGTGACAGCACATGAAGCAGTGCAAGTTATTGAGCGGTCAGCGCTATTTAATGCCGAGTGGTATACAGAGCGTTACCCAGATGTAAAAGCCGCCAATATGAACCCGGCCGAACACTTTTATAAGTACGGGTGGAAAATGATGCGCGATCCGTCCAATCAGTTTTCTACAGCTTCCTATTTAGCTGAATATGGAGATATCAAAAAGGATGGAATGAATCCTCTCCTGCATTATCTCCGTTTTGGTGAAAAAGAAGGCCGTGCTATTTTCTCTAGTAAAGAGGTAGCGGGCAACCATGGTCTAGCAGTACTTAATAATAAAAATGTGCCAAGCACTGGCGGTACGTTGACTGATTCAAACAGTCATAAAATTGAAAAGCAGCTAGAAAACACACAGGCGCTACTTGAACACTATTTTAATCGGTGTCAAGAGCTTGAGTATCAATCAATGGATAAACAGTAAGCATTCGAAAGGAATCGAAATGAAAGTTCTCACGGTATTTGGCACACGCCCTGAAGCGATTAAAATGGCCCCCCTAGCGATTCAGTTAGCAGGCGATAAACGCTTTGAGGCAAAAGTATGTGTCACGGCACAGCATCGTGAAATGCTGGATCAAGTGTTGGATCTATTTGAGCTAACGCCAGAATATGACCTGAATATCATGAAGCCAGGCCAAGACTTGAACGATGTAACCTGCGGCATTCTGCAAGGCCTGAAACCCGTACTGGAAGAGTTCAAACCTGACATTGTGCTGGTACATGGCGATACAGCCACCACGTTTGCCACCACGCTTGCCTGCTATTATCAACAAATCCCGGTAGGACACGTTGAAGCTGGGCTGCGTACCGGCAATTTGTACTCGCCTTGGCCTGAAGAGGGTAACCGCAAATTGACAGGTGCGCTGGCTGCGGTTCACTTCGCCCCCACCAATACCTCCATGCAAAACCTGCTGGCCGAAGGTATTGACCCAGCAACGATCCATGTAACTGGCAATACGGTGATCGATGCGCTTCTGGATGTCGTTGAAAAACTGAAAAGTAACGAGGCCTTAACCACTGAGCTTGCTGCTCTCTTCCCCATGTTGGATAGCAGTAAGCGGTTAGTATTGGTGACAGGCCACCGCCGCGAGAGCTTTGGTGGCGGGTTCGAGCGCATTTGCCAGGCGCTTGCCGAAACGGCAAAAGCCCATTCAGATGTACAAATTCTTTATCCAATGCACCTGAATCCCAACGTGCGCGAGCCGGTTAATCGCCTACTGACGGATGTTAATAACGTCCACCTGATCGAACCTCAAGACTACCTGCCTTTCGTTTACCTAATGAACCGCGCCTCTATTATTTTGACGGACTCCGGTGGTATTCAAGAAGAAGCCCCCTCGTTAGGTAAGCCAGTGTTGGTAATGCGTGATACTACTGAACGGCCAGAAGCGCTTGAAGCAGGAACGGTAAAATTGGTCGGCACGGATGTAACCCGGATAACAGAAGCGCTGAATACGCTACTCACTGATGAGCAGGCCTACAACGCCATGAGTTACGCCCATAACCCCTATGGCGACGGCAAAGCCTGCCAACGCATCCGCGATGCCCTCGCAAACGCTTAATTATCGTGTAGACAGCTCGGCGCAAAGCGGTTTCCGGTATTAGTTTCCTATTTAAGAGTAAACATACATCATGCAATTCGACACTATCTCCATGATTGGCTTGGGCTACATCGGCCTACCCACTGCCGCTGTTTTTGCCTCACGCAAACAAAGCGTTATAGGTGTAGATGTAAACCAGCACGCTGTAGATACCATTAACAGTGGTGAAATTCACATTGTTGAGCCTGAACTGGACATCATCGTTCATGCCGCAGTCACAGAAGGCTATTTACGCGCGACCACCACCCCCGAACCTGCTGATGCGTTCATGGTGGCGGTACCCACGCCATTCCACACCGATGAGAATGGACAGAACCATAAAGCCGACCTTAGCTACATTGAAGCGGCGGCAAAGTCCCTAGCCGCTGTTTTAGTACCCGGCAATCTGGTAGTGCTTGAATCCACCAGCCCCATTGGCGCCACTGAGCAAATGGCCGAGTGGCTGGCTGAGGCACGGCCCGACCTCACTTTTCCGCAGACCCATGGCGAAGCTTCCGACATTCGCATTGCGCACTGCCCCGAGCGTGTACTGCCTGGCCACGTGATTCGTGAACTGGTTGAAAACGACCGCGTGATTGGCGGCATGACACCCAAGTGCGCTGACGTAGCCTGCAAGCTTTACAAATTAGTCGTAGAGGGCGAGTGCGTAACCACTACCGCCCGCACCGCTGAAATGGCGAAACTCACCGAAAACAGCTTCCGTGATGTGAACATTGCGTTTGCCAACGAGCTTTCGACTATCTGCCACGAGTTAGATATCAATGTATGGGAATTGATTGCGCTAGCTAACCGCCACCCCCGGGTTAACATTCTTACCCCAGGGGCAGGTGTAGGTGGCCACTGCATAGCGGTAGACCCCTGGTTTATTGTGGACTCATGCCCGGAGCAAGCCAAAATCATACGTGCTGCTCGTGAAGTGAATGACGCCAAGCCGCAATGGGTACTAAGCCGTGTGAAAGAAGGGCTTGAGTACTACCATCAGCAACACCCGGATGCCAAACGTAGTGATCTTACCGTTGCCTGCTTGGGCGTTTCCTTTAAGCCAGATATCGATGACTTGCGCGAAAGCCCAGCGTTGAATATTACCCAACAGGTTGCCCAGTTAGGTTGCCGCCTGCAGGTGGTGGAGCCGAACATAGACGTATTACCCCAAGGCCTGCAGCACGCCAACGTAGAGTTAAAGACACTGGAAGAAGCGCTAACCCAAGCGGATGTAGTGTGTGTACTGGTTAAGCATAAGTCGTTCATTGAGCAAGCGGATAGCGTGCGCGCTAAAGAGACCGTTATTGATGCGGTTGGCCTGCTTGGTTGAATAGTAAGTACGCGCTCACTCAGCGCCTCTTATACCTTGCCATTTACCTTCTACTTTTCCGGATTTTCATGGACGCATTGCTGAAACACGCCACTCAACTTGCAAATCAAAAAGCCCAAACGATTGATGTGCCCATTCAAAGGCGAATAGCCTATGTGGTCAGCCATGGGCAAAGCTATGCAAGCAATGGTTATGCAATTAGAACGCAAGGAATTGCGCATGCCCTCAACCAGCATGGCTTTGAAACATTATGTTTTGTCAAGCCAGGCAGGCCATGGGAGCTGGGTGCCGATCACAAGAGCACTCGGCCGGAAGTAAGCGTTAACGGGGTTCGTTATATTCATCGCCGCTGGCTGGCAGGTGAAAAGCCGAAAAACGAAATAGAACATCTAGAAAAAAGCGTTGAATATTTCATTGAGCTTTTCAAGGTCTACCGCCCTAGTGGGGTGCTGGCGGCCTCTAACGCTATCGTGGGGTTGCCTGCCTGGGTCGCCGCTAAACGGCTAGGCCTGCCTTTTTATAATGAAGTTCGCGGGTTCTGGGAGCTTTCCCGAGATGCCCGTGAGCCAGGCTATAAAAATACGCAAGACTTCAAGGTTGAATCCGAGCGCGATACCTTTGTAGCTAAGCAAGCGCAAGCGGTATTTACCCTTAACCAGCCTATGAAAGAAGAGCTGGTAAAACGCGGTGTGAAAGAGGAAAGCATTGCCCTTGTGCCCAACGGGGTAAGCAAGTTACCCGAAATAAAACCAGTCGACTCGATGTTAAAGAAAAAACTGGGCATCGAACACGGCGACAAGGTAGTGGGCTACGTGGGAAGTTTTAATGCCTACGAAGGCCTCGATGTACTGTTAAAAGCCTGCGCTGAGCTTGTACATCAGGGCGAAAAAATCAAATTATTATTGGTAGGTGACGACCAACCAGTAACAGACGTGGTTAGTAACCAATCAACGCTTTCAACTGCTGCAGAGGATGCCTCTTGGTTAATTCAAGTGGGGCGTATACCACATGAGCGCGTGACGGACTATTACGCGCTGATTGATACCATTGTGATACCTCGTCAGCGTTTGCCTGTGTGCGAACTGGTGTCGCCGATGAAGGCTGCCGAAGCATTGGCTCATGGCAAGCGACTGGTGGTTTCGAACGTGGCACCGTTGGCCAAGCATGCTGACAAGTACGAAGGTGTAGTGAGCTTTACCGCCGGGAATGCCGCAAGCTTGGCTCAAGCCCTTCAGGGGTCACTGAAGCTGCCCGCTCCCAAGCCGAGCGCCGAGCTACTGTTCTCCGCGCATACCGAGCCGATGGTAAAGGCGCTGAGGGGGGAGGGGAGTGCTGCGGGTCAGAAGGCGGTGGTTGAAGCGCAAGCCAAGCCGCAAGCGGCACCGGTGGCGCCACCTAAGCCGGTCAAGCTGCGCGATGTCAGCCAGGTGGACTATGCCACCGCCAGCCAGTGGTTCTACCGCCAGGGCAATCTCACCGATACCCTGCGCGCTCTGGAGAGCCTGCAGGCCCGCGGCGTGAAGTTCGACAAGCCCAAGCGTGACTTCCAGGCCTTCGTGGCCGGTATGGCACGGCTGAAAGGCGGCTGGCCGCTGCCGCCTCGCCAGCCCAATGCCGGCCTGATGAGCCGCCGCCAGCACGTCCTCTACTGCCTGCACCAGTCGGTGCCCCACGCCACCAACGGCTACTCCACCCGCTCCCACGGGGTGGCGGTGGGCCTGCAGCAGGCGGGTTTCAAGGTGCGTGCCACCACGCGGCCCGGTTTCCCCTGGGATGCCGGCGCCAAGGGGTTGAACAAGGGCTATCACGAAGCCGAGGTGGAAGGCGTCACCTACGCCGCCTGCGCGGGCTGGAACCTCAACAAGACCCCGTTGGACTATTACCTGGCCGAAGCCGCCGACCACTACCTGCGCGAAGCCCAGACCAGCGGGGCGGAGATCATCGCCGCCGCCTCCAACCACATCACCGCGCTGCCGGCGCTGATGGCGGCACGCCGCTTGGGCCTGCCGTTCGTTTATGAAGTGCGCGGCCTTTGGGAAGTCACCCAGGCCTCTACCCAGCCGGAGTGGGCCGGCTCTGAACGCTACCAGCTGATGCGGGAGCTGGAGCAGCAGGCGGCGCTCGAAGCGGATCTGGTGATTACCCTCACCGAAGAGCTGGCCGACGAGCTGGCCAGCTGGGGCGTGCCCCGCGAGCGCATCGAGGTGGTGCCCAACGCGGTCAACGCCGAGCGCTTCCAGCCCATGGCCGCGGATGTCGCCATCGCCAAGGAGCTCAAGCTCAAGCCCGGCGTGCCGGTGATCGGCTATGCGGGCAGCGCCGTGGCCTACGAGGGCCTGGAGCTGCTGATGGAAGCCATGGCCACCCTCAAGAAAAACGGCCAGGCCTTTACCTTCGTGCTGGTGGGCGACGGCAAGGTGATCGACACCGTCAAGGCCAAGGCCAAGGAACTGGGTATCGAAGGGGAGTGCCGCTTTACCGGCCGGGTGCCATTCGAGCAGGTGCCGCGCTATCTCTCCTGCATGGATATCCTGCCCATCCCGCGGCTCTCGTCGGCGGTCACCGAGATGGTCTCCGCCCTCAAGCCCCTGGAAGCCATGGCCATGGGCAAGGCCCTGGTGCTCTCGGATGTTTCCCCGCACACCACCATGGCCGGGCCGAACGGCGAGCGGGCCCGCTTGTTTACCAAGGACAGCGCCCAGGCCCTGAGTGAGGCCCTGCAGGCGCTGATCGACAGCCCCGAAGAGCGTGCACGCCTGGGCCAGGCCGCCCGCGCCTGGATCGAGCAGGAGCGCACATGGAACCACGTCACGCGCCGCTACGCCGATGCCCTGCAGCGGGTGCGCCGGAGCAGGGCCGCAGAGGTGGCCAAGGCTGCTCTTGCGTCTGGCAAGAACAACGCCAAGCGCCTGGAGCAGATCACCCTGGGCCTGATCGCCGATCAGTTCACCACCGACACCCTGGCCAGCGCCGTCAAGGTGGTGTCGCTCTCGCCGGAGAACTGGCGCGAAGAGCTGGCCAAACAGCCCATCGATGCCATGTTCGTGGAGTCGGCTTGGAAGGGCAACGACTGGCAGTGGCACCGCAAGGTGGGCTACTACAGCGACGAGGAGTTCGCGCCGTTAAGCGAGCTGCTGACCCACTGCCGCGAGCAGGGCATCCCCTCGCTGTTCTGGAACAAGGAAGACCCGGTTCACTTCGACCGCTTCCGCAAGACGGCTGCGCTGTGCGATCACGTCTTCACCACCGACAGCCGGCGGATCATTCCCTACCTGGCCACCCCGGGCGCCCTCAGCCAGACCGCCAGCAGCGGCCCCTTCTACGCCTCGCCGAAGATCCACAATCTGCTCCCCTCCACCCGCGAGTGGCAGGCCACCGCGGCTTACGGGGGCACCTACTACGGCAAGCGCTACCCCGAGCGCACCGAGTACATGGACAAGATCATGAGCGCCGCCGCACCGCTGGGCCTCACTATCTACGACCGCCAGCACGACGACCCGGAATCGCCCTACAAGTACCCGGGTGGCCTGGGGGGCTATGTGGCGGGCAGCCTCAGCAACGAGGAGATGATCCAGGCCTACAAGGCCCACCCGGTGCAGATCAACGTCAACTCGGTGCTGGATTCACCCACCATGTTCTCGCGCCGCGTGGTGGAAACCGCCGCCTGTGGCTCGCCGCTGATCTCTGGCCCGGCCCTCGGCATGAACCGCTATATGGAAGGCGCCGGGCATATCGTGCGCACCGAGAGCGACGCGGCCCAGGCCCTGGAAAACCTGCTGTATCACCCCGCCTACCGTTGGCGGGTCGCCTTGAAAGGCGCACGTGCCATCATGCGCGCCCATACCACCCAGCACCGCCTGGTGCAGATGCTGCGCACCGCTGGCGTGGTGATGCTGGCCCCCGAGCTGCCGGCCATCACGCTATTGACCGAAGAGCTAACCAATGCGGCGGCAGGGCGACTGCTGGCCCAGACCCTGCGCCCCCAGCGCATTCTGGCCACTCAGTGGCAGCCGGGCACGAAGGCCAAGCTGGAAGCCGCCGGCATTCAATGCGACAGCCCCCAGGCCCACAGCGCCGAGGCGGGCAGCCTCTGGCTGCTGGCAGACCCTCGCGCCCTGGCGGATTTGGAGCCGGAAGGCCTGGAAGACCTCGCCTGGCCGACGGCCTATGCCCCCCAGGCGCGCATCGGCTTTAACCGCAGCCCTGAACTGGCAGAGGGCGAGTGGCCCGGCGTGGCGCTGGCGAACCACTCCATCGACGCCGGGCTGCAGCTGCTGCGCCCCACCACAGGCATGCCGGCCAGCGACCTCGCCGGCTGGGCCGCCGAGCAGCCAGCCCTGGCGCTGCGCAAGCCGCCGCAAGTTCACGAGCAGGCGCCCAACGTCGCGCCCAAGAAGACCGTGGTGATCGCCGGCCACGACCTCAAGTTCATCAAGCCGTTCTATCCCTACTTCACAAAGGCGGGCATCCGCCTGCTGCTAGACTTCTGGACTGGCCACAACCAGCACAACGAGGCCGCCAGTAAGCGTTTGGTGCGCCAGGCCGATACGGTGTTCTGCGAATGGACCCTGGGTAACGCCATCTGGTACGGCAAGCACAAGCGGAAAGGGCAAAAGCTGGTAGGCAGGCTGCACCTGCAGGAGATCGATCACGCCCTGTTCCCGGAGATTCCCTTCGAGGCCTTCGATAAGGTGATGTTCGTAGGCCCGCACATTCTGCGCCAAGGCATCGCCAAGAACCCGATGCTCAAGAAAAACGGCGTGGTGGTCTATAACGGCGTGGATGTAGAAGGCCTGCAGTCGGTACCGCGCAAGCCCACCAACGGCAAGGTGCTGGGCTTTGTGGGCATCGTGCCGCAGCGTAAGCGCTTCGATCTGGCCCTGGACATCCTGCGTGAGCTGCGCAAGGAAGACGACGGCTACACCCTGCGAGTAAAGGGCAAACGACCGGAAGACTACCCTTGGATGGCCAACCGCCCGGAAGAAATGGTCTGGTACGAAACCCAGTACCGTCGCCTGGAAGAGGACCCGCTGCTAAAAGGGGCGGTGATCTTCGACCCCCACGGCAACGACATGCCCGAGTGGTACGCCGGTATCGACTTTGCGCTTTCCACCAGCGATTTTGAAAGCTTCCATTTCACCATTGCCGATGGTGCTGCATCAGGCTGCACGCCGATCATTCTTCCCTGGGAAGGGGCGGATGAGATCTATCCGAAGGAGTGGGTGTATGCGGATGCAAAGGCGGCGGCTGGGGGCATAAAAGCGGGTTCGGAGGCTTCAGGTAAAGTTAAGGAGTTTGCCCAGTCTGTCTTCGACATACAAAAGATTGCCAATAGATTACTAGGTGGTTTTTCATGAGCATTGTTGTTAAGCATTCCTCTTCCTTAAAGCCGTATAAGTTAAGTTTTCCCATCAACTGGCTGGCGAATCCTTACGATAACAGGAACTGGCTACATCATTTCAACAGCCTAAGATGGCTTAGTTCTGAAAAAGACTTGGAGAAAGTCGAAAAAACGCTACGTGATTTCTACAAGTTTCACTGTGTTAAGAAAAATAAGAATCTTTATTACAGTGGCCGCAGGGGAGATCACACGGCTGCGATTAGATTAGGTGTTTTGTTAGCTTTCAAGGATAGGTTTTCCAGTATAGACAGCTCTAGCGGTGTAGGGATATGCGAAAGGCTTGTCAAAGAGGAAATTCGTAATCTACACAGCGAAAAGCTGTACCGCCCAGGTCATAATCATGGTTTGATGGTTGATTTGGCTCTTATGAGATTGGTGCTGGATCATCCAGAATACAAAAAAAGAGTTGATCTTGAGTTGGTGTTAAATCGAAGCGCAAAAACACTGGATGCGATGTGGCACGCTTCTGGACTCACTAAAGAGCACTCGGTTTCATACCAAGAATACAATCTGCCTCTGACAGTTGAGTATTTTGAGCTCCTAGATAAGCTTAATGTAGAGCCATTGGCAAGCGTCAGTTTGGAAAATATTGTCGAAGAATCCAGAAGATTTCTCGGCTATGCACTTAAGGTAACTGGTGAGTACTTTCCTCTGGGTGATTCCTTCAGGTTACCTAACGAAAATATCCTGAATAAAGTTTTTGGTCAGGGCGAAGTAAGAAGTGCACGCGAGCTTCTTATGCCTTATTCGGAAGAAGAAGGAGTGTATGGTAATAGAAACTTCTTCATCTTTAGAAAGACAGTTAATGGTAGGAAAGTCCATTTCGCGGCAACCTGTTGTTGGGATTCTCACAATCATAAGCAAAATGATGAGCTTTCATTTTGCTTGGAGGTTGATGGCGTCACAATTTTTGATGATCCTGGCTATACTGAATTTTTACCATGGGAAGAAATTCTGAACTTAAAAAGCGAAGGAAACCATTCGACAATTAAAGTTAAAGATAGAGAGTGGAGCAGTACTGTTGGCTCAAACCACTTTTCTGAAATAGCAATGTATGATCATGATAACTCCGGATTTGTTATCGAAATGCATGCCAGCAGAGTGGCCGGTTATAAATTCTCCCGTCGGATTGAGTTAAAAAATAATTTTTTGCATATCGACGATAAAATTTATTCCGAAAGTGAAATCTCAGTTCAAGTTGAGAGTGAGTTCATCTTTAATAATCAGATTGATGTCAGGAGGGATAGTGACTCCTGTTATATAGCCTTTTGCAAAGGGGAGCCTGTTGCAAAGCTTAAGTGCCTGCCTGAAATTGAGTCGCTAGGCAGTGAATTAAATAATGGGAAGCCGTATGTGTTGCAAGACAGAAAATACACTGGAAAAACATGTTCGGTTGTATTCTCTGTTGGGCAATTTACTAGTCCTTTGTTAGAACTTAAGTTTTGCACGGAGTTTTTATAATGAAAGAATTTGTTTTTCTGGTCCCCAAGAATGTACGAGAGCACGAAAAATTAGATGCCTCGATTTTAGATTGTCTGGACGGATACTTGTTGACCCCTAGTTTTCGGTATGTAAAAGAAGCAAGCAAGCAATCATCGATAGTTGGGTTTTGCGTATCTAGCGAAGATTTCGAATCTGAAGACGTGTTCTTTGACGGCGAAGCTGTTTACGATGGAGAGTTACTGTTAGGCAGCCCTGAGAAAAAAATAAGAAATAATTTGAATGTTTTCAAAGATGAGGCTAGAGGTTCGTATGCAGTTGTTAGCCTAGCTAATCATGGAATTCAAGCATTTCATGATCAACTTGGGAATTATCCACTTTATTATTTAGATGATGATAGGTTTTCTGGGGTAACTAACAACCTGGTGCTCTTGGAGAGTTTTTTAAAGAAAGTCTTTGACCATGAGTTATGCAGACATTCTGATAATCTAATAAATGAAGTTGTTCTAACAACCCCAATGGATATTGGCTCGTATGGAAATACTTATTTTGTTCCATTCGATCATGAGATTGAAATTGATTGGGCGGGTAAAATAAGCCTAAAAGAAAGAAAAGGAGCTGACTATTTCTTCAATAGTAGTGTTCCTAGAGAAGAGCTTGTTAGCCTGTGTGTAAAAGATATCAGAGAGAACGTAAAGGCAGTGGCACTATCTAACATCCCCATGAAAATTTCTGATGTTACTGGGGGGATGGATAGTCGGATGGTCCTAGCGGCGATCATAGGCTCTGGGTACAAAGACCACTTCTTCTTTAACACAAACGGGAAATACCCGAATCCGGATGCCAATGTCTCAAACTACTTGATGAAAAAATATGGATTAAAAAAAGTAAAGATAAAAGACGGGGAGGTGACAAAGGGTAGTAGAAATTTTACTGATCGTTTCCACGATTTTGCGTACATGACTGCTGGGATAAAAAACAATCTTGACCGGGAGCCAATAGTTTCAATAAAAAATAATAAAATAATAAAAATGGGTGGTGGAAACTCTGAGTTCTATAAAGGTCTCTATTCTAAGCATCTGGGCAATGAAGAAAGTTTAAGCTCTGTTGTCGACTTTATGTCTTTTATGCCAAGCTGCATTAGCAAGGAGGTAGTTGAAAGCAAGAAATCCATGCTGCACTCTATTTTTGGACGCTGGCAAGACCAAGGTCAGTCTCTAAAAGATGTTGCAGATAGGTTTTATGTGGAGTACCGCGGTCGCTATCATAATGGCACATGCGAACACTGGAGCCGTGCCGCTGTCACAAAGTGTCATCCCCTTTATTCAGCCAATACAATTAGATTGGCTTTTTCACAGCCAGCTGAAGATAGAGTAAGTGGAAAAATAGCGTTTGAACTAATGAATGCGCTATATCCTCCTATAGTCTTTGAGCCTTTTGAAAAAAGAGTTTGGGCAGAAGAAGCAATTAAGGGAGTCCGAGCTGAAAGCGAACTTAAAAAGGTTAATCCAGTAACTCTAAAATCAAGAAACCTTTGTGCTCATGAGCCGGTTGTCCATTACTTTAGAGTGTATAATCCCAACAGTTTTTCCGAAAATATAAATAATTATGATTCAGAAAGTGCTTTTGATCGGCAAGCAATCTCTGAGTCACGCTGGTGCAAGCATCAGAAAAAGTTAGGTAGGAAGTGGCACTGGTTTACCTTAGATCAAGTTCAAAAAAAATTGAAAGAATTGGTTGAAATTTATGATTTCCAGCAATCTCCTTTTTTAAAAGAAGAGGTGGAAAAGATAGCAAGAAAAGATTTATATTCTTTTGTGTCAATAAACGAGGTTCTGGAAGTTCATCAGCTATGTTTGCATTTTATATTTTTGTGCCATCAAGAAAAAGCGAGAAGTATTAAGTTGGGTGAATCTGTTTTGGAATTTGAGAAAATTAAATAATATTGATGGGTGTTTTAAATGATTAATCTTTGTGACTATGGCAATAGCCAAGATTGTGAACAAGTAAGTTCTTTTTTTCTAGAACTCTTTGAAGAGTTTGTGGGCGACTCTTCCTCTGGCGGCTGGGTTATTCAAAATCTTTTTAACAGTCAAAGCTTGGAGCCCGGAGAATCTAAGTATAAGCCGGTTTTCAGTTTTCTAGAAAACTGGAAAAATTATGTTTTTTTCGAAGGCGAAGTTGATTTTTGGCTGGCACAATCAAATGCTTTTGTATGGTTCATTTATTTTCCAGAGGCAGAAGTTGCTATTCATCGAGGGTTGATGGTAGATGAGTTAATTCGTTCTGTTGAGATGTTAAAGAACAAGAAGGTTAAAAAAAACCAAAAGTCTAAGATGTACTTCATAAATGGTTTTCCGCGCCCATACCACTATTTTTATGACAGAACCTTACCGTTTAGATATCTTGATGAGGGCTGCGTTTCTCCTTCTTTTATATCTCTCAAAGAATCTGCTTTTTTGCCTGCTAAGGCCTTTTGTGACTCGGCCGACGAGGTTGTAATAAGTTTAGAGGAGATCAATGATTTTTTGCTGAAAAATAATGCTATAGCTTTTTCATTGGGGGGTGGTTTTGGTGTGGATAGGAAAGACCACATATACCACTTCTCTGATATTATTTCAGAGAGAGTTAGTGATCATTTGGAAGTGGAGGCTGTATATGATTTTGATGAAAATAGTGCTAAGTTTGTGTGGATAGGGTTGTGCCAAGAAAGTAGAAAGTGGAAGGAGCAGGTTGCGGCGATTAGTCTCGTTGTTCAAGAAATAAAGGAAAAAGATGGTGAGGTGGTATTTGTATTTGATGGATTGACTTGTCCACATTATTTGTCGAGCCATGATTTTATTTTAGAAAAGTGCTCAAAAGAAGTTGCAGTTTTGGAAGAGGTTGTTGAAAAATCAGGCTTGAAAAATGATCAAGTAATTTCTCTGGTTGGCCGTAAGGCAGTAGAGAAAATTCTGTGGGCTCATCGGTGTTCCTTTTTTATTAGTGATGCACTGACTGACTCTCTGTGGCCCGCTACCTTTGGAAAGCTGCCTGGAGTGGCCTACTCCATTCCGCGAGCAAAGATAAATGGACATTGCCATCCCAATACTAAATTCATACCCCCCTCCAAAGTGAGAGAGATTGGTAAGGGTGACGGCAATTGGGCGAGAGCTGGATTTTCTATTAATGCCGTTTATTTTAAAGACTTTGTGGTTGGTGAGTTTTCTAAGATTTATGGGTGAGATGATGTTATTTGCTTGATGTTGTGATCTTTTGAGGGTGTTATGAAGTTTTTAGACTGTACTTTACGCGACGGCGGCTACTACAACGCTTGGGATTTCTCTCCCGAGCTGATCCACCAATACCTCGATGCCATGCAGGCCGCTGGGGTGGATGTGGTAGAGCTGGGCTTTCGCACCCTGAAGAATCAGGGCTTCCAGGGGCCTTGTGCCTTCACCACTGACGAATTTATCCGCAGCTTAACCATTCCTGCGGGTTTGACCGTAGGCGTAATGGTCAACGGAAATGAGCTGGTGGGTGAAGTGCCCCAGCAGGAAGCGCTGGCGCGGCTGTTCCCCAATGTCGCAGCGGATTCACCGGTGGACTTGGTGCGGATCGCTTGCCACGTGCATGAGTTCGAGAAGGCGCTGCCGGCGGTCACCTGGCTGAAGGAGCGTGGCTATCAGGTCGGCTTCAACCTGATGCAGGTGGCGGATCGCACCGAAGAGGAAGTGAAGGCGCTCGCCCGCTTGGCCAAGGCCTACCCGATGGATGCGCTCTATTTCGCAGACAGCATGGGCAGCATGAGTCCGGAGCAGGCGGCGCAGATCATCCAGTGGTTCCGCAGTGAGTGGAAAGGCCCGATGGGCATCCATACCCACGACAACCTGGGCCTGGCGCTCTCCAACACCCTGCGGGCGCTGGACGAGGGCGTGACCTGGGTGGATTCCACTGTCACCGGTATGGGCCGCGGGCCGGGCAATGCCCGCACCGAGGAGCTGGCCATCGAGATCACCGAGCGCCGTGGCAAGCCGGTCAACATGGTGCCGCTGATGGTACTGCTGCGTGAGCACTTCAAGCCCATGCAGGCCCACTATGGCTGGGGCACCAACCCCTACTACTACCTGGCGGGCAAGTACGGTATCCATCCCACCTATATCCAGGAAATGCTCAGCGATTCCCGCTACAGCAGAACTGAGTTTGATAGTGGATATGTTGCTCATGCATAAGGCTTCTGTTCAGATGTTTATAACTTTTAATTTTCAGTCGATTGCTTTCAAAGGTTAAATATCCTTATGCCGAAAATAAAAGAAAGCGATGAAGTCCGTGAGTTAATGAGCGGCTTGATCGATTTAATATATCGAAATATGCCTACTATCCAAGAAGGCCGATTTGATATAGAGATCAAACCTGATGGCAGTCCAGTTACTCAATCTGATGTATATGTTGAGAACTTGGTTAAGCAATATATTGAAGAAAAAATTCCAGAGGTAACATTTGTTGGTGAAGAAAATTTTAGCGAGTTAACCTCAACCGTACCCGAAGGTTATTACGCGATTCTCGATCCTATTGATGGCACAGAAAATTTTTGCTCTGGCCTGAAAGAATGGGGCGTATCTTTTACGCTTTGGTATGGTAATCAGCACTTAGGCAGTTTGCTGTTTCTCCCTGAACTAGGCGAACACCTTATGACGGGGGATACGTTAACGGCCATTCGCTCCAGGATTCGTGGCTTTTCGTCTTCTATGTGTGATGAAATCCTCGAAGGTATGCGCTCTACTCAAGAAAGCCGCCTTATGGGATGTGCTGTTTATAACCTCTATAACGTGATCAGAGGAAGTTTCGCACGCTTCACCAACCCCCGGGGTGCCTATAGCTGGGATTTACTTCCTGGCCTGATGTTGGCACGTGAACATAATTGTGACATTGAAGTAGAAGGAAAGCCGTACCATGGAGAATTTCTCGAACCTGGTAGAAAATATCGCGTCGACATTCGCCACCGATACGATCTTCATACTCGGTAAAGGTGCCTCTGTTGATCGCATTCACCCCAGCCTACTGGCAAACTCATTAGTTATTGGCCTGAATGATGCTGAGCGCATCGCCCCCTGCGATATTTCTATCTTTCATGATGAATGGGTAATCGATGGCTTGAAAGCCAGCGGTTGGCGTTCGCGTTTGTACATTACTTCAACAGACATTGAACCGCCGAAAGGTGAGGTATTCAAGGCACGTTTTGTGCCTGCCGCCCAGGAAGGCGTTGATGTAATGCTCAGCCGCTTGGTAATGGAAAAGCCAGAGCAAGACTTTGTTATTGAAGAGGTATTGTTTCTATCTGCCATCAGGTTAGCGCGAGTTATCGCTAAAGGGCGTAACCGTAAGCAAACCGTTTATATGCTGGGTTTTGATTTTGCCGTTGATCAAGGCTATGCCCATGCCATTGATTATGACTATTCCCCTGCAGATGCCAGTGGGCGTGCAGCTCGTATTAGCCCTCAAGAACACTACTTTGTTAATGCGCTTTACATGCTGCGTGATAGTGAAGTTGATGTTCAGCATGTTGGGGACAGAGCTTTCTCAACGCTGACACCAGAAGAACTGAATACACGCTTTCTTCCTGGGCTGGATAAGCGACTGGTTCCGAACGAGGATCGTGTTTTAATCACTGCCGAGTTAACGACCAATCATTTCGGTGATCGTCATCGCCTAGAGCGTATGGTACGTGCTGCTCATGCAGCGGGCGCTGATTTAATAAAAGTTCAGAAGCGTGATGTCGAAACCTTTTATTCAAAGGAACAGCTAGATGCTAAATACGTCTCACCTTTTGGGAATACCTTCCGAGATTACCGGTTAGCATTAGAGCTGGACAGGGATGACTTCGAGTTTCTAGATGACTTGTGTTCTAAGCTAGGCATTCGTTGGTTTGCTTCAGTGCTAGACGAGCCCTCATTCCGCTTTATACAACAGTTCGACCCAGAGCTGATTAAACTACCTTCAACGATTTCTGAGCACACTGATTACCTGGCAACGGTAGCGCGAGAATATAAGCGTGGCATTGTGCTTTCTACCGGTATGACCGACCTACACTATGAAAAATGGGTGCTGGAGACGTTTACGAGCTGCGATAAGTTATACCTAATGCAGTGTAACTCTGCCTACCCAACCCCAACACATGATTGTAATGTTGGTGTTATCCGCCATTATCGTGATCTTTCTAAACAGCATCCATACGTAGTGCCTGGCTATTCAAGCCACGATTTTGGTTCAATGGCTTCTGCCATGGCGGTGGCAGCCGGTGCTCGTATAGTGGAAAAGCATGTAAAGCTTGGCAATACCGAATGGGCGCACTTTGATGCGGTGGCGTTGGATCTAACAACTTCAGAATTTGTTGATTACGTGGCTGCTGTGCGGGAAGCTGAAGTCCTTGTTGGCTCAGAAGAAAAAGAAATTAACGATAGCGAGCATCATAAGTATTTTCGTAGAGGTTAAATATGTCAGAATCGATTGTGGCGTTGATACCTGCGCGTGCAGGCAGTGAACGGGTTAAGAATAAAAATACACGGCCCTTTGCTGAATTCAAAAACGGATTGCTAGAGCTGAAGCTGCGTCAGCTTGTTAAGGTGAAAGAAATTAGCAAGATCATCGTTTCTACTAACGATCCGATAGTAAGCGCTTATGCAACCTATTTTGGTCAAAGTGTTGATGGTCGTGTAAAAGTAATTGAGCGTCCTGATGAGCTTGGCCGTTCCTCTACCCCAATGAGTGCTTTCATCCATTACGCAGCTAGCTTGGAAGATAGTGGGACTATGTTGATGACCCATGTCACTCATCCTTTCATTACTTCGTCAGTCTTTTCTGAGCTGATATCTGCTTGGCATGCTGCCAAAGAAAAAGGCCATGATAGTCTTGTTACTGTCACTAAATTACATAAATTTATTTGGGACGAAAATGGGCCCTATAATTACGACAATAGTGTGGAGAAGTGGCCGAGAAGCCAAGACATAAAACCGCTTTTTGAAATAAATCATGCGGCTTACTTTATGCCATTTTCTAGGATGCGTGAAGTGGGCGATCGAATTGGTAATAACCCCGACTTATACGAGATTCCTGAAAGTATTGCTATGGATATTGACTGGGAAGACCAGTTTAAGCTTCTAGAAGATATTGCAGCTGCAAGGTTAAGTCGCGGCATTGACTTGCTATGATGCCAAGCCTCGCGTGATTGACCACTCGCTTGGTAAATAGCTCTGAACGTTTGGTCTGCCAGTTTTTCTTCACTGCAATCACTGATTGGTGACGCAGCCACGACGCCAAGGACGAGATCCTGGCCCGTGAGCTGGCCTCTGGCAACATCCAGCAGCCGGCGCTGTTTTCCTGGGGGACAGCAAGTATGACCATCAAGCCGCGAGCGCCGCCGGGCTGGGCTTTGTGTTTCTAAGTGGCTGGACTGAGGTTGAGCGCTGGGAAGCGTGGGTGAAACAAAAGAAAATCAAGAGTGTGGCGTCGATTTCCGATCTGGCCTGATGCCTGCTACTTTTTATCGTTACTGGACAGCTTGAGTGGTTATGAACTTAAAGAAAATGGGGGCTGCAGAGCTAGAGCGCTGCGTCCAGAAGAAACTGCAGCAGCTCTCGAATCATTCGGGCAACAAAGCGCTGGGTGAGAAGATAGTCACTAAGCAGCAGCTTGAGCTGTCTCCCTTCAAGGCCGTCCCGTTTTCTGAGTGGGGTGACTGGGAGCAGGACCCACTCAACAACCGCAGCTGGCAGTGGCGGCTGAACTGGCTGTCGTTTCTTTCCTACCTGATGGCCTACCATCGCGCCTCTGGCGATGAGGCGGTTCTGGACTCGGCCCGCGAGGGGATTCAGTCGTGGCTGGATGCCTACCTGGAAACCGATACCAGCTATCCGTTTGAGTTTATCTGGCACGATCACGCCACTGCGCTGCGTGCGGAGCAGCTGGTGCTGCTTGCCTACTACTGCCGTGAGCACGCCCCCGATTGGGTGAGCAAGCATGCTGGGTTCCTGACCTATTTGGAGCAGGCGTTGGTGGTGCATGGCCAGTGGCTGGCCAAGGACAGCTTCTACTCCGAGCACACTAACCATGGGCTTGAACAGGCTCGGGTGCTGCTGCTGCTTGGCACTGTGTTTGAGGGTGAGCAGGCCAGGGAGTGGCAGCAGACCGCCATTCAGCGCATCAGCAGCGAGCTGTCGTTTGCCTTTACCGATGAGGGTGTCCACGTCGAGAACAGCCCTGCCTACCATATCTTCGTTTTCAAGGTATTCCTGGGCATCATCAAGGACTACCCGGAGGAGGTGCTGGGGGATCTGGCCGAGCAGTTCAACCAGTTTTCGGCCAAGGCGCTTGCCTTCATCACCCATATCCTGCGCCCGGACGGCAAGCTGCCGCCCATTGGCGATACCGAGCAGCTGCCCACCTCGGATGCCTACCGGGACATGTTCGGCCACCGCCTGGAGTACCAGCACTTCCTCTATGCCCTGACCCAGGGCAAGCAGGGTATTAGGCCCCCGGTGCTCAACCGCGTTTATCCCAAGTCCGGCTACGCGATTTTCCGCGACCAGTGGCCCGCCAAGGAGCACTACGAGAAGGCCTTTCATCTGATCGCCAAGGTGGGCTGCTCCAGCCGCTACCACCACCAGCAGGATGAGGGGCATATCAGCCTTTATGCCGGCGGTGAGGACTGGCTGATTGATTCGGGTCTTTACAACTACATCAACCAGGACCCGGTGCGGAAGTACATGCGGGGCCGTCCCGGCCACAACGTGCCGATCATCTCCCATGCCAGCTATGCCAAGGAGTTCGAACACCGGCTAAGCGCCTGGCAGGTGACCGATCACTCGGAAGCCGCGCCCGCCCCACAGCTCACCATGAGGCTGGACGTGCTACCTCCGGTGGTTCACGAGCGTAAGGTAGCCTTCGATGCCGCGGCCAAGGTGCTGAAGGTAGAGGATACGGTCTCTGCCGAAGACAGCCAGCTGCGTAACGTCACTTTGCAATGGCACTTCCCCAAGGACAAGACGCTGACCATCGAGGACAGCCAGGTGGTAGTCACCAGCCCCACGGGAAACCGGCTCACCATCGAGTTCGAGGGCGAGATCCCGGATAACCTCTCGGTGGCGAAAGGGCGCAAGGAAGATCGCGTCTTCAGCTGTATCTCCTACAAGGCCAACCAGGTGGAGCCCAGCCAGGTGCTGCGGGTGATGTTCAAGGAGCGCCGTGGGCTGAACGTCACCACACGCTTCCGCTTCGCCATGGCGGAAGACAAGGTGGCACCGGCACCCGAGCAGTCCGATATCCCCGAGCATTCCCTGAAGACGCTGCTGGCGGCCAGCCGGCAAGCCGACCCCGTCACCCAGTCGGTCATGATCGGAAACGCATCGGCCTATCTGGCGCTGGCCAGTTCACACCGGGAGCAGGGACTTGGCCATGTCAGCCTGCTGGTCAATGATTCGGCAGCCTGCGAGCAGGCCCAGGCGCAGCTGAGGGAGCACTACCTGACCACCTGGCTGAGCTGCCGCCCGCTGGCGTTGGCGTCAACACCGCCAGTCACCGCCGACAAGGCCGCGCTCAAAGGCCTGGAAGGCATCGGCCGTCTGGTGATCACGCCCACCGGCTTCACGGAAAAGCGCCTGACCACGGTACTGCTGTCTATGCTGCCGCCGCTGCTTAAACGCATGACCAAAACGGGCGAGGTGTGGATCAGCGCGGATCTGCCGGAGTCACTGCAAGCCCTTTGCACTACCTGGGCAGAACAGCGTGGCCTGGCGGTCAGCGTTGTCACCGGCCTGGATGTCGCCATGGAGGTAAGCCATGACTGAACAACAAGACCTGCCCTCTGATGAGCCACAAGAGGACGAGGTGCCCGAAGAGGCGCAGGATCAAGCCGCCGCTGAGGCAGAAGACGAGGGCGACGACGAGCCAGAAACTGATGACACGCCGGAGCTTCGCCTGCAGGCACTCACCGCCGAGTATGCTCGCGAACGGGCAGAGTTCGCCGAGCAGATCAGCCAGCTGCAGGAAGAGAACGACCGCCTAACGCGGCGAGTTCAGGCCCTGGAGCAGGCCGCCGAGGCGGAGCAAGCCACAGCGGCGGCATTGCCGGCAGATGACAGCCACCCTGAGCGCGCCCTGGGGCTGGATTTCTCTTTACCGTGTAATTGATTAAACTAAACACCAGGTTGTTTAGGGTGAATAATTATTAATTGGAAGATTTTATGCCTGAAGAAATAGTCAAAAATCAGAATTTTTCTAAGTGATTGTGCATAAATTATAGTGTATAAAGAACAAAGACCCAACAGAGTAAAACACAGAACCATGTCTCGGCGCTTACGTTTCGTTTCTTTAACACCTGACCAGCAACGTCTCTTAAATGAAGCCTACCAGTACGGCGAAAAGAGAGCGTTACGTCGTCGGGCTCACGCCATTCTGCTCAACCACAAAGGCCATACGATTAACCAGGTTCGCGATATTATCGGGGTTAAGCGCGCATTCCCACATCATGACTGCCCGACCCCGAGTTATCGTCGAATTCGGCAGCGGTGCCTCGACTTTGGTGATTGCCGATGCCCTGCGCCAGAACGGTGTCGGCAAGCTGATCTCCATTGAGCATAGTGAGCACTACGGCCAGCAGACTCTGGGCACGCTGCAGGCCGAATTTTTAGAAAGCTGGGTTGATTTGCGCATTGGAGGCTTGGAAGCTTGGGCAGGTGAACATCTTAACCCTGAGGATGCCAAGAAGCCCTCGCACTGGTACCCAGCCTCGTTGCTAGAAGGCGTCGAGAATGTCGATCTGCTGTGGGTGGACGGTCCGCCTGGAGCGACCTGCCTGTTCAGTCGCTATCCTGCCTTGCCAGCACTGGCTGACAAGCTCTCACCGAGCGCGGAAGTGTGGATGGACGACACCATCCGCCAAGAAGAAAAAGATATATGCGAGCGCTGGGCGAAAGATTATGGTTTTGATCTGGAATACTACGCGCTTGAGAAAGGTTTGGGCCGCTTGACTCGCTCTAGCCACAAGGTCGCAAGTAGCGATAAGTAGCCGTAATGCGGGCTACTCTGGCATGCGCTTGCTTGAATTTCTCTCAGCAAGCGCCGTAAGAAAGTATGAAATTAACCATTATGGGTCTTGTAATATTTTTAGATGATGGTTCTGCGCCTAAGCGTCTGGTCCATCGTCGTTTTATGCTGTCTTTATGAAAGGAACAGGTATGTGTGGAATCGTTGGCGCTGTGAGCGCAATGGAATGTACTCCTTTTTTGCTTTTGGGCCTGAAGGTTCTTGAGTATCGCGGCTACGACTCTGCAGGCTTGGCAGTGTTGAATACTTCTGGTGAGTTGGCACGTGCCCGTGCAAAAGGTCGAGTAGCGGAATTGGAGGCCCGCGTGGTAGAGAAAGAGGCGGTAGGCAATATCGGCATCGCCCACACTCGTTGGGCCACCCACGGTGTACCCGCTGAACGCAATGCTCACCCGCATATCTCCGCAGGCTTGGCCGTAGTGCATAACGGCATTATCGAAAACTACGAAGCTCTGCATGAACAGTTGCAGGGCTTGGGGTATGAATTTACCTCTGATACTGATACTGAAACTATCGCCCACCTTATTCAAGCCTGTTTTAAAGGCCAGATTGGCGAACCGGCGGAAAATCTGTTTTCTGCCGTGCAGTGCGCCGTGGCGCATTTGAAAGGGGCGTTTGCTCTGGCTGTAATTAGCGAAGAGGAGCCGGATTGCATGGTGGTGGCGCGTGAAGGCTCGCCGCTGATGCTGGGTATTGCTGAAGATGGCCACTACGCCGCATCGGATGCATCGGCACTGCTTTCCGTTACTAAACAGATGATGTATCTGGAAAATGGCGATGTAGCGCGGTTAACGCGTGATTCCATTACCCTGGTGGACCGCATCGGCCAGCCCGCCCAGCGTGACGTGGTTACCTCAACCTTGAACGCCGATGCCGTGGAGCTGGGCGATTGTAACCACTACATGCAGAAGGAAATCTTCGAGCAGCCCCAGGCGCTGGGTAACACACTGGAAATGATCAGCGGGGCAGGGCAATTGCAGCCGGGTATATTTGGTGCTGAGGCCCAGGCGGTGTTTGAACAGGTGGATTCAGTGCTGATCCTTGCATGCGGTACGTCAAGCTATGCGGGGATGACCGCCAAGTACTGGATTGAGCAGGTGGTGGGCATCCCCTGTAATGTGGAAATCGCCAGCGAATATCGCTACCGGCAGAGTGTTGCTAACCCTAGGCAACTTATCGTGGTTATTTCCCAATCCGGTGAAACAGCGGATACGCTGGCGGCCCTGCACCATGCCAAATCATTGGGGCATACCCATACGCTGGCCATTTGCAACGTGCCGGAATCCGCCATCGTTCGCGAAACCGCGCTGCGTTTTATTACCCGTGCTGGGCCTGAAATTGGTGTGGCGTCTACCAAGGCGTTTACCACACAGTTAAGCGCGCTGTTCTTGCTGACGCTTCTGCTGGCCAAAGCCAACCAGCGTTTGAGTGAAGAAGACGAAAAAACCTATCTGGATGAACTGCGCCATCTACCTATCGCGGTCGATAAAGTGCTGGCGTTGGAGCCTAGAATTGAAGCCTGGGCTAAGCAGTTTGCTGATAAGCAGCACGCGCTGTTTTTAGGCCGTGGGCGGCATTACCCTATTGCGCTAGAAGGCGCGTTGAAGCTGAAAGAAATCTCCTACATTCATGCGGAAGCCTACCCGGCGGGCGAGCTGAAGCACGGCCCGTTGGCGCTGGTTGATGCTGAAATGCCGGTGGTAGTGGTCGCGCCTAACGATGAAATGCTGGAGAAGTTGAAGGCCAACATGCAGGAAGTCAGTGCGCGTGGCGGCCAGCTGTATGTCTTTGCCGATGGTGATAGTGCTGTGAAACCATCCGAAGGCGTTAACGTGCTGATGATGCCGGAACATTATGGGCTGCTTTCGCCGGTGCTGCATGTGGTAGCGCTTCAGTTGCTCTCGTACCACGTGGCATTGGTGAAAGGGACGGATGTAGATAAGCCGCGTAATTTGGCCAAGAGTGTGACGGTGGAGTAGTTAGCGCTTGTCTGGCGTACCTGAGTTGGATGGCGCGGCCGGGGCGGCTGGTCGCCGCCATCCGCGGGTGCCTCATTTGCTCGTGCCTCGCAAGATTCGTTACCGCGCGCTACGGATTGTGCATTCATTCATTGTAAATGCATGCAGGCCACGCTTTATTCTCTTCCGATTCACGATTCACGATTCACGATTCATCATTTAGGTAATCCAAAATGCGACAATATTTCGGCACGGATGGCGTACGCGGTCGCGTTGGTGAATTTCCTATGACTCCTGACTTTGCCATGAAGCTGGGTTGGGCTGCCGGTCAGGTATTAGGTGCGGAAGGCGTTAAAGAAGTGTTGATTGGTAAGGATACACGCGCCAGTGGCTATATGCTGGAGTCGGCACTGGAAGCAGGCTTTTCAGCGGCGGGGGTTAACGTTGCCTTGGTTGGCCCGCTGCCCACACCGGGCGTTGCCTATTTAACCTCTACCTTTCGGGCGGATGCCGGGGTGGTCATCAGCGCTTCGCACAATCCGTTTTACGATAACGGCATCAAGATATTTGCTCAGGGCGGCAGCAAGCTAACCGATGCCCAAGAGCAGGAAATTGAACGCTGGTTACAGGTGGCTATTGAAGGCGGCATGACGTGTGTGGAATCCGACAAGCTGGGTAAAGCCCGCCGTATTGATGATGCCGCTGGCCGCTATACCGAGTATTGCAAGGCCACCTTGCCGGGCGCGCTAAGCCTGAGCGGTTTGAAAATTGTGGTGGATAGCGCCAATGGCGCCGCCTACAAGGTAGCACCCGCCGTATACCGTGAACTGGGTGCAGAGCTAATCAGCATTCACGATAAGCCCAACGGCGTAAATATCAATGCCAGCTGTGGCGCTACCTCTATGCAAAGCCTGCGTGCAGCGGTATTGGAGAACGAGGCGGACATGGGTATCGCGCTGGATGGCGATGCCGACCGCTTGATGATGGTAGACCATACCGGCGCCGTAGTAGATGGTGATGAGTTGCTTTACCTGCTGGCCAAAGATGCCAAAGCCGCAGGATACAGCGGCGGTGTAGTGGGCACCCAGATGAGCAACCTTGGCTTGGAACAGGCGCTTGCCGTTATGGGGGTTCCCTTCACTCGGGCCAAGGTGGGGGACCGCTACGTAATAGCGCAGCTAAAAGAAACCGGCTGGCGCTTGGGCGGGGAAGGTTCGGGCCATTTACTGAGCCTGGACCACGCATCCACTGGCGATGCTATCATTGCATCGCTGCGCGTAATGACCTGTTTACTGCAGCAGCAAGCGACCCTGTTTGAGGCCAAGCAGGGTATGCAAAAACTGCCACAAACGCTGATTAACGTACGTTTTACGCCAAGCGGTGACGAAGACCCATTAGCGGCCCCCTTGGTCAAGAAAGCGGTGGCCGAAGTGGAACAACAGCTTGGGAAAACTGGCCGTGTACTGTTACGTAAATCGGGTACAGAGCCATTGATCCGTGTGATGGTAGAGGCAGTGGATGCTGAGCTGGCCCAGAGGTGTGCTCAGCAGATTGCTGATACGTTTTCATAAGTAGCGCAATGCTGTTCTGTTATGCGAGGTAATGACTTTTGACATCATCTTCATCGCTTGGCCTGCTTCATACGCATACGCCAGAAAGGGATTCATCAGATATCGCTGACATTGAGCAAAGCCCTTGGTTCGATGCCGAGTGGTACATGATGCAATACCCGGATGTGGCAGTTTCTGGAATGTCGCCAGCTCAGCACTATTTTCTGTTGGGAGAAGCTTGGGGGCGTAAGGCAGGCCCGCGGTTTGATGCGGCGTATTACCTTAATAACCATCAGGATGTGGCTAAAGCGGATATCAGCCCGTTGCTGCACTTTATCCGCAACGGTGAAAAGGAAGGGCGGTGGCCGGTAGAGTTAAGGGCCCACGAACGTGAGGGGCAGCTTTGGCAACAAACGGCTACCTCTTTGGCACTGAAGGCTCTGCAGGGCTTGCTTACTCATCAAGACGCTTGGGAAGCCAGCTATGCCGCTTGGGCGCTTGGCCGTTGGTATGCTTGGCAAGGGGAGTGGCAGCGCTGCGCAGATGTACTCGCCAGCCGCCACCAGCACCGTGAAGCTAAACCCGCCACCCCCGCCCCTTGGCTGCTGGAAGTAGAGGCGTTGATTCAAAGTGGCCAACTGGTAAATGCCTGGCAGCGCATACAGCAGTTAAAAATAGCTTACCCGGATTATCCGGATACCTCATTGGCACTCTCCAATCTTCTGGCCGTACAAGCCTCTGCGCAAGAAAGACCTGCGGCGGCCCAAGCTGATGCGCTTACAGAGCAGTTCCGTTTGCAGCATATCAACGCGCTGTTCTTGAAAGCCAACCTGCACCCCATCGGTCTTAGAGACCCCAGCCAGCCGTTAACGCTTGATAACGTGATGGTAGAGAGCTCGGCAACGGCGGGCACGACGGTGGTAGATGGTAATGGCTTAGTAAGTATTATCGTGCCGGTATTTAACGCTGAAGAGCATTTGGCAACGGCGCTGCGTAGCTTGGCCAAGCAAACCTATACCAACTTGGAAGTAATTGTGGTGGATGATGCGTCCACAGATCGCTCATTAGCTATTGCCCGAGCGTTCAGTCAAAAAGATGCTCGGTTCAAGGTATTAAGCCAGCCAGTTAACCAGGGTGCTTATGCAGCGCGAAACCGAGGGCTTGCGGCATCAAAAGGCGCTTTTATCACCGTTCACGATAGCGATGACTGGTCGCATCCGCAAAAAACTGAAGCCCAGGTAGCAGGCTTGCTGGCGCAGCCTGAATGGAAAGCATGCTTTAGTGATTGGGTGCGCTGTTCTACGGAGCTAATGTTCAACCGCTGGCGGATTGAGGCGATGGACGGGTGGATTTATCGCAACACGTCATCCTTCATGTTCAAAAGGGAAGTTTTTGAAACACTCGGTTTTTGGGATGTTGTGCGGGTAGATGCTGATGCTGAATACTTTCAACGTTTTACGACTGTGTTCGGAGGCAAGGCGTTTGGTACGCTGCAAAGAGGAGTTCCTTTAGCTTTTGGTCGTAGCCTTCCTACGTCTCTAAGCCAAGCGGGGCCTACGCATTTGGTGACCCAGTTCAAGGGTGTGCGCTTTGATTATCGCGAGGCCGCAGCTCAGTGGCATGCTAGTAGTGAGCAGCCAACTGATTTGTACCTTTCAGCTAGTCCAGAAATACGCCCTTTCCCAGCGCCGGATGCCAACTTGCCCGGTTAAGCTGGTATTCTATTGTTAATCTATTACCTGTCAGGAATTTATTGTGAGCCAGCAACAACACCAGGTAGCACCGCACGCCGCCACGGAACTCGCTATTAAGCCCTCTATTAATACCTTGGCCCAAGGGTCAATGTTCTGGCAGCCTGATTATCGCGAAGCTTCTTCCTGGCTGGAACATTTGCCGTTCCTGTTCTGGTTGGTGGAGGCATTAAGGCCACAGCAGGTAGTAGGGCTGGGGGTGGATGATGTACCCCACTTTGCGGTTTGCCAGGCGGCTTCGCGCCTTCGCTTGGGTGCACGCTGCTACATGGTGGGTGAGGACGTAGACGAAAAAGCGGCGAATGAGATTCACGCCTATGCGTCCGATCACTTTTCAGCCATCAGCCAATGGCTTCAAACCAACCCAACTCGGGCAATCGAACAGTTTGATGAAGGCTCAATTGATCTGTTGCTGCTGCATATAAGTCCTGATGACAATAGTGTCGATTACCTGTTGGACCGCTGGTTGTCGCGGCTCTCCTCGCAAGGTGTGGTGGTAGTGCCGGGTATTGCCCGCCGCGAGCCGGGGTGCTTTGTATTCCGTGCCTTTGAGTCCATTAAGAATCGTTACCCGCATTTCGTATTTCATCATGCCGGTGGGTTGGGTGTGATTGCCGTGGGTAACGAGTTGCCCCATCTGGTTAATAACCTGTTAGGCGCACTGGAATCCAATGCCTCTACTCAAGTAGTGCAGGACGTGTTCGCGCGCCTTGGCCGCAGTTGCCAGGATAAGGTGACGGTTCGCCAGCAACAGGCGCTATTTCAAACGCTGGAAACTCGGGTAAGCGAGCAGGCAGGCAGCCTGGCGGAAGCGGAGCGACAGGTAGCCCAGCAGGCAGAGCAGCTGCGCCAAGCGCATGATGAGCGCATCAAGCTCAAGGAGCGCTTGGAACAACAGGAGGCACGCTTTGCCCAGGAGCGTGGCCGGTTGGCCGAGCGGGTTAGCTCTCTTGAGGAGTTCAACGCTGAGTTGAAAAGTGAGTTGATGCGCCAGCGTGAACAGGGCGAACGCCACGCGGCTGAGGCACGCGAACATGCTCAAGCCGCCAAGGTAAGCGAGCAGACGCTGAGCCAGGCCCAGAAGCAGTTGGAAGAAAAGAACAACGCGCTTGAAGCGGCGCGTACAGAACACACCCAGCTAACCGGTAAGCTTGAGAAAACCGAGCATGCTCTTGCCGAGTCGCAGGCGCAGGTTGAGTCGCTACAAAGCAGTGAGCAAGCGCTTCAAAGAGAAGTAAATGAAACCCAACAGATAGTGGAAACGCGTTTTAGTGAGCTTACCAAACTCACCAGTTTGCTTGAGGCCAATGAGCAGAGTTTGCACAGTGCACACGAAGAGCGCGCTGAGCTCAACGCCAAGCTGCGGCAAACCGAGTCCTCACTTCAGGCGCGTTTTAACGAGCTGGGCCAGTTAACCCGCAAATTGCAGGAAGCTGAACAACGCATCGCGGATGGCGAACAAAGTCGAGCAGCTTCAGAAAAACAGCTGGCTCAGCAAAAAAAGGCGAGTGAGGACGCATTGAAAGATGCGCGCCATAGTGTGGACGAGCGCTTCAAGGAGCTGGCCGTACTCACTGACCTGCTGGAGAAAAACGAAGCACAACGTGAGCAACTGGAGCGTGAGCTTGGAAGTGCGAAAGCCGCTAGGCAGAAGGTTGAAGCAGAGGCTAAATCCAGCCAGGAAACCCAGGCACAACAGCGCCGCGAGATAGAGCGACAAACGCATGAGCTGGCACATCTGGTTGAGCAGCTTGAAGCGTTGCGTATGAGCCAGGTAGCTAAATCCCCGGAAGCTAAAGGCACTGGCGCTTCCGTTGCCAAGACGCCTGCATTAACGAAGCGCGCGATTAAGCGTCAGGTGTCGTTGATTGAAGCCAGCCAGTGGTTTGATGCCAAATGGTATTTAGCACAGTACTCGGATATTGCTTCAGACCCTAAAATGTCGGCCAGCCCGGCCCGCCACTATCTGCTGATGGGCGGTTTTGAAGGTCGCAACCCCGGCCCAGAGTTCGATTCAGTGTACTACTTGACTCATAACCCGGATGTAGTGGAGAGCGGTATCAACCCGCTGGTGCACTACCTTAAGTTTGGCGAGAAAGAACAGCGCAGCGTGAAGGGCTAATAATGAGTAATGCTAAGCGCGCGCTACTGCTGGATTCCGGCTTATTTGATGAAACCTGGTATGTACAGCGCTACCCGGATGCTTCCTTTAGCCAGCTATCTCCACTAGACCATTTTGTAAACTACGGATGGGCTCTGGGCCGTTGCCCAGGGCCACACTTTGACACTGACGCGTACCGAACTCGCTACCCTGATATTAGCAACTCCGGGCTAGACCCCTTAATGCACTATCTCTGCCACGGTTGCCATGAGGGGCGGCTTAAACTGGCGGGTGATAGTAACATCGCGCCAGTGTCTCGGTTGGCGGTGGTAGCGCATGTTTACCATCTTGATTTGATAGCCCCATTAGGTGACCGGCTAGCGTTATTAAGCGAGCCATTTGACCTGTTCATTACCACGCCGCATGCCTCGGATACGAAAGAAGTGGTCGCCTTGCAGCGCCGCTTCAGTGGTGCGCAAGTAGTAAACTGCCCCAACCAGGGGCGCGATATAGCACCGTTTTTTTCGTTGCTACCGCGTTTGCAGGGCTATGAGCTATGCCTGAAGCTGCACACCAAGCAGGGCGTTACACCGGTTGCCCAGCAGTGGCGAGAGGCGCTGGTAAGTAGCGTATTACCAAGTCGTGAGGGCGTGCGGCGATTGGTGGCCAAGCTGCGAAGTGACTCGCGGTTGCAGTTAGCCGGGCCAAAGCGTTTGTTCATGAGCCAACAGGCCATGCGCTTTGGAAACGAAAACTGGCTTACGCGGATCGCCAAGCCATTGGGTGTACCGTTTGAAAGCGATTGGGGCTTCTTGGCTGGCAGCATGTTCTGGTGCCGACCCCAAGCACTATTGCCGTTGGCGCAAGAGGTGGCCCAACATCAGTTCGAACCTGAGACTGGTAAACAGGATGGTGAGCTGGCGCATGCGTTGGAAAGGCTGGTAGGCGGCGTCATCCAGCCCCAGGAAGGGCAGATTTTGCTTCTGGAGCTCGCTTCTTCTGGTGAGTTTTCCATTGCGCCGTATCAATCGCATATGCCCCTTGAGCGCACTATGCCCTCACGCCTGCTTGCAGCGCCAATTACCAGCGCTGACGTTAGCCAAAACGAGAGCAGCCTGCGCATAACCGGCGATCTCAATTTAGACAGCAGTAACGCCATTCGCGGGTGGCTGGCATCACTCGTAAACCCGGCGCCCCGAGAAGTTATTATCCGTATTGATGGCGTGCGAGACATCAAGACATCTGCCAATCACTTTCGAGCCGATTTACGTGCCAACGGGCTGCACCAGGGGCGCCATGCCTTTGATGTATATCCGCCCGTTGAGCTGTTGGATGACCAGCAGCATAGTATCGAACTGTTGGATGCCGAAACCGGCGAATGTATCGCCAGTAAAAAGGTGCGCTGGGCTTTTGAGCGCAGCTTTAGCGATTTTTCCGGGTATCTGGCGCACACTCTGGTCAACCCTTACGTCGCGCAGCCTTTCCGCGAAGCCGACAAGCGCTGTTTTGCCGCCATGGAAAACGTGGCTCGCATACTCGTTGAGCACACTCAGGTGCTAACTGAGCCGCCGCTTGTGTCAGTCATCATGCCTTGCTTTAACCGGCTGGATACCATTGAGGAAGCGGTAAACTCGGTACTGGCGCAGTCGTATGCGTGCATCGAGCTGATTTTGATCGACGACGGCAGCGAAGATGGTACGGCCCAGTGGTGTGAGCGCTGCGCTAATACTAACCCCCAGGTAAACGCACTGTTGCTGAGCCAAAACGGTGGGGTATCGGCGGCACGTAATCGAGGGTTAGAAGCCGCCCAGGGCGAGTACATTATGTACCTGGATTCCGACAACCGCTGGGATACGCGTTATGTGGCAGCCATGGTAGGGGCGTTTAAGAAACTGCCCCACGCCGAAGCGCTATATTCAGGCTTATACCGTTACCATGGCGATAGTGAAACACCCGCCGGGGTGATGTTTGGGCCGCTTAATCGATCACTGCTGTTCAATCGCAATTACGTTGATTTGAATACGTTTGTGCATACTCGCAAAGCGTGGCAGCGCTTGGGAGGCTTCGATGAAGCACTACCGCGTTACGTGGATTGGGATCTGGTACGCCGTTACGCACTGGATGCCGTGCTGTATTCAGTGCCGGTAATACTCACCCATTACTTCATCGATAAAGCGAGCAATTCGCTGACCAATAATCAGCAGTATTTATCTTATCTGGAGGCTGTGCGCGAAAAAACCGGGGCTACTTACGCCGCCAAACCACGTCAAACTCAGGCGGTCGTTACTGATAACTCCGTGACTGGTACGCCGCAAGCGGAAGTAGCTACCCTTGAGCGGGGCGTAGCAGTCGTTATTCCCAGCTACGAGTCCAGAGATGATTTACAAGAGTGCCTGGAAAGCCTCTACGCACTGAATTTAGGTGCCTCACTTGAGATCATCGTGGTGGATAATAACTCCTCGCCAGCGGTATGCGAGTTCATCCGCCATGAAAGTGACGGCGGGCGCATCAAAGCGGTTTTCAACGATGCGAACTTTGGTTTTACCCACGCGGTTAATCTGGGCATTCATGCGGCGAAAGCCGACCATGACATCGTACTTCTCAATAACGATTCGCTAGTAACCCCTGGCGCGTTTGAGGCTATGCAGCATGCAGCTTACAGCTTGCCTGAGTGCGGCTTGGTAGTGCCCCAGCAAGTGCTGTTGGGAGGTACTAAAACACTGAATGATCACGTGCCGTATGCCGATGCTAGCTATCCATGCGACGTGAATATTTCAAAACATCACGCTAACGTTCACCACGTGCCACTCTTTCACGATGGTCGCACGCTGGAAATTACCTTTGCGCCGTTTTTCTGCGTGTATATTCCCCGCCACGTGTATCGCGAAGCTGGCGATCTGGATGCTCAGTACGGGCGCCACTACCGGTCAGACCGTATTTATTGCGATGTTGTACGCCATATCCTCGGTCTCAGAATCTACCACGTCAGCGATGCGTTGATTTATCACAAGTTGCAAAAATCCACTGATGAGCTGGCGGGTAAGAAAGAGAGCGAGTTCGATATCATGTTCAAGAAAAATCGCTGGGACCCCGCTAATAAAATGAGGCTGGACTTCGTGGATGCTCCTTGGGATATATAACGTTTCCAGAGGCACTACTGAAATTTGTTGTTCAGGCAAGCCGCACTTTACGAGATGCGGCTTGTCTCATTTTATACAATTCTTACCGAGTGTCGCCGTGGCGTAAGGTTATGATGGAAACTTCGATGTGAAAAGCCTACGTACAGCGTCTAATCACTGGCTGCAGCAGGTGAAAAAAACAGTCATCAGTCATCGGGGGCAGCAGGTGGTTAACCAAGGCCTGCGATGGCATCTGGATTACCCATCGCTTGAATGCCCGCCTTGGTTGAATCAAAACGGCTGGGTAGTGCAGGGCTGGGTGTTACTTCCCCCTTCGCTTTCGAAATCCATGGAAGATGTAAGAGTCATTGCTTGCTGGAACTCGGTATTTGAGCTTTGCCATCCGCTGAGCCTGGAGCGCCCTGACGTTATTGAAACCGTGCTTGGCGAAGACCCAGCTAAGCACCCTCAATTACGCTGTGGATTTCGCTTTACTGTTCCGCGTCAACTAACTACCTGTACGCTGGAATTATGTGTCAACGGTGAACGTATACCGTTGCCCATAGTGAGTATGCCCGAATTGCCGGATTCAGACGGTGCTGAAGTCGCACCCTTGAAAGTACTGGAAGGTAAAGCGAACTGGCTATTTCTGGACAACGATACCAACGGCAGCGTTGACCAGTACCGAGGGCGTTTACTGCTTACCGATGAAGGGGTTAAAGGTTGGCAGCGTTATTTGAAAGACTTCCGCACGCTTGCTGAAAAGCATGGAGCGGACTCTGCAGTGCTGGTGGCGCCTGCCAAGGAGAGCGTGATGGGGCCTCGGTATCACCCTTACGCGGAAGGCGCAGGCGGGCCCATTCAACAACTGTTAGCGCTGCCGGAAGCCCAGGTGCTGGTCTATCCCGTGCAGGCATTAATGGCACTAGGTGATGACGCATTTATTCAGACGGATACGCATTGGACGCAGCGGGGCGCCATGGCGGCGTCCAAGGTGCTGGCAGCGGCGCTTGGGCTTGATGAGTGGGCGGTGGAGAACACCTTTGTCGATGATGAGTATGGTGAACGTTCCTTGACCGGCGATTTGGGCAGTAAGCTAAAACCCGAACGAACCTGCCGTATCAACTCGCTGCGCACGTTTAATTATCATCAGTACCGCTGTTTTGATAATGGCCTGCCGAACTTTGGACGCCTGATAGTGCTTGCCAATGGAAAGGCTTTGATGCCGGGTACTTGCTTGATATTTGGTTCTTCATCCAGCTATTCGATGTTTAACTACGTGAGTCGGCTGTTTAAGCGTGTGGTGTTTGTGCATAGTGCTGGTAATCTTGACCCTGAAGTGGTCAAGGCTGTACAGCCTGAATTTTTGGTCGCTCAAACGAATGCGCGTTTTGTGGTGCAGGTGCCTAGGGCTAGTTGTTCGTTGCAGGCGTTGATCGCTGAAAAAAAAGCGTGTCTTTCCGAGGAGGAGATCATGATGGTGGCCAAGCGTCGTATAGATGTAGAAACGCATAACCCTATCATTTCCTCACTGGGTCTTTCTCCTTGGATAGTTACATAAGGTGTCTTCCGGGATGTTGCAAACGCTGCTGGCTGTTAAGATACCCGCTTTTTTAAAGCTGGGTACGCCGCTGACACAATGAAGAGAATCCAACCCTATGAGATGCCCAAAATGTGGCGTCTTCATCACCGCGCTCCCCAGCATTTTATCCCGTTGCAGCAGCTATCTGCCGCTACCCGTCCAAGTGAATGGTGCTCGCTTGGCACACAGCCTGTTTTCCAACTGCGTGGACAATTGCCGCTTGCGGGCTGGAACATGCTCGAAATGGCCTGTGAGTGCGATAAGAGTGGGGTCGTAGCCACCTTGACGCTTGAAACGGCGCGGCAATCCATAACGGTCGATTTCCCGTTGCGCATGGGCAAGATCACCAAGCGATTGGTCTATGTGCCGTACGGGGTTGAGCGAATGACGCTGACGCCGGTAAATACAGAGTGCACCTTTTCCTACCGCCATTTCAGGTTTGTCTGGCTAACCCCCAGGTTTGCCTATAACCGCTTGTTTCAGCGGTTAACCAACATGCACCAGCACTACCGCGACTTGACGTTGGCCGAAGTAAAGCAGAGCTTGCAGCAGCAGGCGCGCAAACAGAGTCGAAAATGGCAGACTATCGCCCTTGAAGATTACGATAGTACCTTTATCAGTATGTCGACAAGGCGCCATTACCAGCAGTGGATCCACCAAGTGGAGCGCCGTCGAGGGCCCAGCGAGCAAGATGCCAAGGAGCGGCGCCAATTTGCATGCAGTGTGCTGCTGATTAACGGAAGCTTCTCAGCAACCGATGTAGCAACGTTTAAAAAGGGCTTGAGCCATAGTTTGGCGAGTTTGGCGGAACAGTCGCTTTTCCCTCGTCAGGCGCTACTGCTAATAACCCCCGCTGTTCATCAACAATTACATAGCTGGCTGGCGGAATGGATGCGCGAGCTACCCTTTCTGGAAGTTAAAGAGAGCGAGGCGCAAAGCGTGGCAGCACAGCGCTTGGAAGCACTGACCTATTGCGAGCACCCTTGGGTGTGGTTTCTACGCCTTGGCGACCGTTTGGCAGATAATGCCTTATTTCATTCGGCTAGCATTGCTCACGATAACCCGCAGGCGCAGGTGCTGGTGGCCGATGAAGACAGCTTGGACGAGGACGGCGTACGTCATTCGCCGCAGTTCAAGCCAGCGTTCAATTCGGATATGCTGCTTTCCATGCCATATGTAGGGCGGGCGGTATGTTACAAGCGTGCGTTTTTGCCAAGGCTTACCGTACAAAGTGATGCAGGGGGCGCGGCTAACGCAGATTGGTTGGACTACTCGCAAGTTCTAAGCGTTATGCGCCGCGCCGATTTTACGCACGCCATGCTGGCGCATATTCCCCATGTTGCCTATCACGGAGTGCCCGAAACGGCTAGCGCCTCCTATGTTTCGCTGGTTCAGCAGCATCTTGACCAGTTGGGCGTGGGGGCCAAGGTAAGTGAAGGGCTGTTACCCGGCACTCAGCGGGTACGTTGGCCAATGCCTGAGCCCAAGCCTTTAGTGACTCTATTGGTGCCCACTCGCGATGGTGTGAATATTCTTCGCCCCTGTGTCAACGCGATATTAGAACGTACCGACTACTCCCATTTTGAACTCCTGATTCTTGATAACCAGAGTAGCTGTGCTGAGACGCTGTCCTACCTGAAAGATGTGGAAGCTCGGGATTCACGGGTTAAGGTGCTGCATTGGAACCATTCGTTTAACTATTCGGCCATTAATAACTTTGGTGCTGCTAACGCGAAAGGCAGCATCATTGGATTAATCAACAACGATATCGAACCCATGGAAGGCACCTGGTTAACCGAAATGGTCGAACAGGTGTCACGCCCTGAAATTGGCTGTGTCGGCGCCAAACTTTATTATCCTAATGATACGATTCAACACGGTGGGGTAATTTTGGGGTTGGGGGGCTTGGCTGGTCACGCTCATCGTTTCTTCCAGCGCGACGAAGACGGTTATATGGGGCGGCTTAAGGTAATTCAAAATCTTTCAGCCGTTACCGCTGCCTGTTTGTTGGTGCGTAAATCAGTCTTTGATGAAGTGAATGGCCTGAACGAGACTGACTTGGCCGTGGCTTACAACGACGTTGACTTATGCATTAAGGTACGCGAAGCAGGTTACCGCAATCTTTGGACCCCCTACGCGGCGCTCTATCATCACGAGTCGGTCTCACGCGGTGCAGATGATACGCCTGAGAAACGCGCAAGATGGCTAAGTGAGTATGCCTATATGCGCAATGCCTGGGGCGAACTGCTCGACAGTGACCCTGCCTATAACCCAAATTTAACCTTGGTGCACGAAGATTTCTCGTTACGTTAACAAGATCGTAAGTGAGAAATAGTAGGCGATGAACAGTTAGCCTGGGTTCAGCGTACATCGACGCGGCGTGGTTCACCCGTAGTGCGGCGTAAGCGAAGCGCACCCGCAGCGGCGGCCCGGCGCAAAGCAGCGCACCGCGCTGCCGGGGTTGGTTGCCAATATCCAAGCGGCTGGCGTCGCCTCCCGCGGGTGCCGCAGGCTCGTTCCTCACCTGCGTTACCGCGCGCTACGATTTGCTATACGGATGCGAAGTGGTTCACCCGTAGTGCGTGGTAAGCGAAGCGCACCCGCAGCGGCGGCCCGGCGCAAAGCAGCGCACCGCGCTGCCGGGGTTGGTTGCCAATATCCAAGCGGCTGGCGTCGCCTTTCGCGGGTAACGCAGGCTCGTTCCTCGCCTGCGTTACCGCGCGCTACAATTTGCTATACGGATGCGAAGTGGTTCACCCGTAGTGCGTGGTAAGCGAAGCGCACCCGCAGCGGCGGCCCGGCGCAAAGCAGCGCACCGCGCTGCCAGAGCTAAACCTCCCAACAGCCATCGGGGCGAGAAAAAGAGGCGTAACAGTGAACAGTGAGGCACGCTGGGTAGTGCTTAGCGATGGCGGTAGACCTACGGAAGATATCTATTTTCTGGAATCAGCCGCGCCTGCTTTACGCCAACAAGGGGCAACGGTTAATCGGGTAACGGCTTCGCGCTCATTGGGCGCTGTACTTGCCCATGGGCGAACGTTTTTAAAGCGCTACGCGGGTGCGAACCTGCTACTTTGCCGTTCATTATCACCTGGTTGGTTACGCTGGTTGGAGCGTCATCGAAATGCTTTTGGCTATATTGCCTATTTAATTGATGACGATATTGCCGCTGCTGCCAATGACCCAACGCTACCTGCTGCCTATCGCCAGCGTATGGGGCGCATTGTCCACCTTCAGCCACGTTTGTTGATGTTAAGCGATGAAGTGGTGGCTTGCAGCGAACAGCTCGCGCAGCGTTTTGTTGCCCAGCATGGCCACGTTTCGGTATTAACACCGCCATTGATTGCTTCATTGCCGAACCTTGAGCATTTTAGGCTACCGCCTTCAGCACCGACGCCGTGGAAGATTGGTTTTCACGGTACGCGTGCCCATCTTACGGATCTGCTGTATATAGCGCCTGCATTAACGGCGGTTCAACAGGGCAGGTCAGATACTCAACTTGAAATAATGCTGGGTAAACACACGCCCGCCCAACTGGCGGGTTTGCCACGCGTTAAAACACCCGACCCATTACCCTGGCAGGCGTTTCGGTCCTACCAGGCAAACTGTCGGTTACATATTGGCGTAGCACCGCTGTTGGAAACACCGTTTAACCAGGGTAAGTCGTTCATCAAGTTTTTGGATATCACCGCGATGGGGGGCGTGGGTATTTACTCAAACCGCTATCCCTATACTGAGATCGTTCGCCATGGAGAGAATGGCTTGCTGGTGGACGACGCGCCCAAGGCGTGGCAGGCCGGTTTAATACAGCTGCTTGATAATCCTGAAGCAACCACCAGGATGGCAGCTCAAGCAGCGCGGGATGCATTCGCCATGGGTGCTCCGCAAATAGCGGCAGCATTTTGGCGGTTACGGCAAGGGCGATTGAGCTGACGGAGTTTAGTCCTTGCTTGCAGGGGAAAGGGCCAATGGTTTTGATAAACTAACTCGTGCGTTTTTTTATTCAGCTTTAGGAAGTAACTAAAAATGAAAATTGCCGTTGCCGGTACGGGCTATGTGGGGCTTTCCAACGCCATGCTGTTGGCGCAGCACCACGACGTGGTCGCGGTGGATATTGTGCCTGAAAAAGTTGAATGGCTGAATAACCGCCACTCTCCGATTGAAGACGCTGAAATAACGGCGTTCTTGCAGCGTGACGATCTGCGCTTTTCAGCCACGCTGGATGCTGAGCAGGCCTATGCGGATGCGCAATTTGTCATTATCGCTACCCCTACCGATTACGACCCTCAAACCAATTATTTTAATACGCAAAGTGTTGAAGCAGTGATTGAGCAGGTGATGCGTATTAACCCCCAGGCCGTCATGGTGATTAAGTCCACGGTGCCCGTGGGTTACACCAAGGGGGCATCGGCACGCTTTAATACGCAAAACCTTATTTTTTCACCGGAGTTTTTGCGTGAAGGCAAAGCGCTTTATGACAACCTATATCCTTCCCGCATTATTGTGGGGGAGTGTTCCGAGCGTGGCGAAACCTTTGCTGCACTTTTAAAGCAGGGGGCAGCGGCTGAACATATTGAAGTATTACTGACTAACAGCACGGAAGCCGAAGCAATCAAGTTGTTTGCTAATACCTACCTCGCCATGCGGGTAGCGTACTTTAATGAGCTGGACAGCTACGCAGAATCCCAAGGCTTGGATACCAAGCAGATTATTCAGGGCGTTGGCCTGGACCCGCGCATAGGTAGCCACTACAACAATCCAAGCTTTGGCTATGGCGGTTACTGCCTGCCCAAGGATACCAAGCAACTGCTAGCGAACTACGCCGATGTGCCGAGTAACATGGTTCAGGCTATTGTAGATGCCAATCGTACGCGCAAGGATTTTATTGCGGAGTCGGTACTGCGTCGTAACCCTTCTGTGGTTGGCGTGTATCGCCTGATTATGAAAACAGGGTCGGATAACTTTCGCGCCAGTGCCATGCAGGGCGTGATGAAGCGCATTAAGGCGAAAGGTATAGAAGTGGTCGTTTATGAACCGGTATTACAAGAAGATAGGTTCTTTGGTTCAACCGTTATGCGTGATTTAGCGGTGTTTAAAGAGAAGTGCGATATTATTTTAGCAAATCGCATGGTGCCAGAGCTTCAGGATGTGGAAGCCAAGGTATATACCCGCGACCTGTTTGGCAGCGATTAAGCGTATATCATACGGAAGTAGTTCAACCGTAGTGCGCGGTAACCGAAGCGCACCCGCAGCGGCGGCCCGGCGCAAAGCAGCGCACCGCGCTGCCGGGGTTGGAGATGGTTACCAATACCCGGGCGGCTGGCGCCGCCTTTCGCGGGTGCCGCAGGCTCGTTCCTCGCCCGCGTTACCACGCGCTACAATTCAGCGTATATCGATTGGAGTGATTCAACCGTAGTGCGGTGTAAGCGAAGCGCACCCGCAAAAGCAGCGCACAGCGCTGCCGGAGTTGGGGATGGATACCATGCCTAGGCGCCTGGCGCCGCCTCTCGCGGGTGCCGCAGGCTCGTTCCTCGCCCGTGTTACCGCGCGCTACGATTTGCTATATCGATGCGAAATGGTTCAGGGGCTGGTATTGGTTACCAATACCCGGGCGTCTGGCACCGCCTCTCGCGGGTGCCGCAGGCTCGTTCCTCGCCCGCGTTACCACGCGCTACGATTTGCTATATCGATGCGGAGAGGTTCATGTAGTGCGGTGTAAGCGAAGCGCACCCGCAAAAGCAGCGCGCTGCGCTGCCGGGACTGGTGTTGGTTGCCATGCCTAGGCAGCTGGCGCCGCCTTTCGCGGGTGCCGCAGGCTCGTTCCTCGTCTGCGTTACCGCGCGCTACAATTTAGCTATACCGTGATGGAGTGGTTCAACCGTAGTGCGCGGTAAGCGAAGCGCACCCGCAGCGGCGGCCCGGCGCAAAGCAGCGCACCGCGCTGCCCGGGGTTGGTTTTGGGTACCATGCCCAAGTGCCCTAGCGCTTCACAATATATCAGTGACCAGCAACAGGCCGTCACGTTTGGCAGGCTCGGCAGAGCAACGATTAAGCTGATTAGGAAGATGTTTGTATGGAAGCGATTATAACTGCATTTTTTGACGAAATGCCCGATGCCAATGTTGCCAAAGAGCGCGTCGCCTTTGGTACCTCTGGTCACCGTGGCCGCGCAGGTGAGCGTACTTTTAACGCTGCGCATATTGCTGCTATTACTCAAGCCGTGGTGGATTTTCGGCGTGAGGCAGGCTACCAGGGCCCGCTGTTTCTAGGCTTCGATACCCACGCGCTTTCCAGGCCAGCCTGGGAGTGTGCATTGCAGGTATTGGTCGCTAACGACGTACCGGTATTGGTTGAAAAAGGCCACGGCTATACCGCGACGCCGTTGGTTAGCCACGCCATTTTGCAACACAACGCGTCCAACGCAGCGTTGGCCGACGGTTTGATTATTACGCCGTCGCATAATCCGCCTGAAGATGGTGGTATTAAGTACAACCCCGCCCACGGTGGTCCGGCCGATACCGACGTGACATCGTGGATTGAGTTACGTGCCAACGCGTACCTGCTGCGCGAACTGGACGATGTGCCGCTTGTTTCTCTAGAAGAAGCACTTGCCCATGCGCAAGAGTACGATTTTACCGCTCATTATGTGGCAAGCCTGAACAGCGTTATCGATATGCAGGCTATTCAGCGGGCAGGCCTGCGCCTGGGGGCCGACCCGATGGGCGGCACTGCGCTGCCCGTATGGCAGGCGGTTGCAAAGCACTATGCGCTGACACTGGAGGTAGTCAATACTCAGGTGGATGCGTCCTTTGCGTTTATGCCGCCCGACCACGACGGTAAAACCCGTATGGATTGTTCAAGCTCGGCGGCGATGGCGAATCTGTTAACGGTGAAAGACCGCTTCGATATCGCCTTTGGCAACGACCCGGATGCCGACCGCCACGGTATTGTGGATGCCAGTGGCTTGATGAACCCGAACCACTTTTTAGCGGTGTGTATTGATTACCTGATGACGCATCGGCCTGAGTGGGCGGCGTCGCTAAAGATTGGTAAGACGCTGGTATCATCTTCCATGATCGACCGGGTGGTGGCATCGCATAATCGTGAGCTTTATGAAGTACCGGTTGGATTTAAGTGGTTTGTCGAAGGCCTGCATAAAGGGTGGTTGGCTTTTGGTGGCGAAGAAAGTGCTGGTGCCAGCCTGCTAACCCGCGATGGGGCAGCGTGGTCAACCGATAAAGACGGTATCGCGCTGTGCTTGCTGGCAGCGGAGATCTTAGCTGTCACTGGTAAAACCCCTAGTGCCTATTATCGCGAGTTGACTCAGCGCTTCGGCGAGCCTTGCTATAAACGGGTCGATACTGCTTGCACGCCTGAAGAAAAAGCGGCTTTCAAAAAGCTGAACAGTGAGAGCGTGACGGCACAAACACTGGCAGGAGAGGCGATTACCGCTGTGCTGGTGACAGCGCCCGGTAATGGGGCGAGCATTGGAGGTATCAAGGTGACCACCGAAAATGGCTGGTTCGCTGCACGCCCCAGCGGCACAGAATCGCTCTACAAGGTATATGCTGAAAGCTTCAAAGGCCCTGAGCATTTGGATGAGTTGATTGAAAGCGCCAGGGCGTTGCTTTCGGCTATTTTATAGCGCGTTACCCGCCAGCAGGTGGCGCCCGTTACGAAATGAAACAAGGAAATCAGTAATGACCCAGGTGCGCAAAGCGATTATTCCCGTCGCCGGTTTTGGTACGCGGTTGTTGCCCATTAGTAAGGCCATCCCCAAGGAAATGGTGCCTGTTGTGGATCGCCCCTTAATTCAGCACGTTATAGAGGAAGCATTGGCAGCGGGCATTAATGAAATTATCCTGGTGACACGTTCAGGTAAATCGGCGATTGAAGACCACTTTGATGCCCATGTTGAGCTTGAGGACGCACTGGCCAGTAAGGGGAAAGATGCATTGCTGGCAACGCTTGCAGCCATTGCCCCGCCAGAGCTTAAAATTACCAGCGTGCGCCAGGCAAATGCTAAGGGCTTGGGGCATGCAGTTTTTTGTGCTGCGCATTTACTGGGTAACGATGAGCCGTTTGCGGTTATCCTTCCGGATGTGTTGGTAAAGCCCCAGCCAAGCAGTAATACCTGTGATTTGGGGCGTATGGTGGCGCTTTGGGACGCCAGCAGCGCCGCGCAAATTATGGTGGAAGCCGTGCCTCAGGAAGATGTTTATCGTTATGGTATTGTTGACTGTGATGAGCCCAGCGCCGGTGAAAGCGCGGATATGCGCGGCGTGGTCGAGAAACCCAAGCCCGAAGACGCGCCTTCACGGTTGTCGGTCATTGGCCGGTATATTCTGCCGTATCGGGTTATGGAGCTTTTACGCGACCAGCCGCCTGGCGCTGGTAATGAAATTCAGTTGACTGACGCCATTGATCGCTTAATGCAGGAAGGTCAGCAGGTCCAGGCGTTCCGAATGAAAGGGCGCACCTTCGATTGCGGCCATATTGAAGGCTGGCTGCAAGCGAATAACACGCTTGCCCGTGAAGCGGGCTATAACCTGTAAGTTAGCACGTATATATGTTTGCATCGTAAGCCGCCATTTTTGGCGGCTTTTACGTTTTAGGGTTTGTACGAAAAGTCGCTGAGCGAAGGCCAGACCAGGCAAAAATCAGCGAAAAAACGGAGTTTACATGGGTAAATGAGTATTTTGAGCTGATTTTTAACGCCGTATGGTCGAGCGCAAGCAGTTTTCGTACAAAGCCAAGGGTGCGGGTTAAAACGATGTAGCAGACAAGGGGGCGGTATGAATGAATTGTTAACAGAAGTATGTGCGATTGCTCGTGAGGCGGGCGATGCTATTTTACGTGTTTACGCTCAACCGTTCGATGTAGCGATTAAAGCGGATAACAGCCCCGTTACCGCCGCCGATAACGCGGCAAACCAGATTATTTTAGACAAGCTGAAAGCGCTTCCAGAGGGGATCCCCATTCTTTCCGAAGAAGGGGGCGAGACGTTCACCGGGCCGGATGCCAGCGGGCGCTACTGGCTGGTGGACCCGTTGGATGGCACGAAAGAGTTTGTAAAGCGTAATGATGAGTTCACGGTGAATATCGCCCTCATCGAGAACGGCAAGCCTGTATTGGGCGTTGTGCTGGCACCGGTATTTAACGTGGCGTATATCGCAGCTAGCGGCGTGGGGGCGTTTAAGATTGATAAGTACGGGCAGCGAGTCGCTATTCATGTTTCCGGTAGGCCAAAAGAAGGTACCCCGTGGCGCGTAATGGGGAGCCGTTCCCATGCCAGCCCCTATTTGGAAGATTGGTTAAAACAGCTAGGCCCCCACGAGACAAGGCCCATGGGCAGCTCGTTGAAATTTGGCATCATCGCCGAAGGCAGTGCCGATGTATATCCACGCCTCGGCCCCACCAGCCTATGGGACACCGCCGCCGCGCAAGCGGTCGTCGAACAAGCGGGTGGACGAGTAGTAACCCTGGACGGCACCCCGCTTTGTTATGCCAACCCCAACGAAACCCTCAACCCGGATTTTGTTGTTTGGGGGCATTAGCGAGAAAAGCGCCGCCACCACGTAAATGATGCATAGGCAGTGCGGCTCCAGACCAAGGTGGCACATCCGGGCGGCTGACGCCGCCTTTCGCGGGTGCCGCAGGCTCGTTCCTCGCCTGCGTTACCGCGCGCTACGGTTTGCTATATTGATACGGAGAGGTTCATGTAGTGCGCGGTAAGCGAAGCGCACCCGCAAAAGCAGCGCACCGCGCTGCCGGGGTAGGCCAAGGAGGCACGCCCGGGCGGCTGGCGCCGCCTTTCGCGGGTGCCGCAGGCTCGTTCCTCGCCTGCGTTACCACGCGCTACGATTTGCTATATTGGTACGGAGAGGTTCATGTAGTGCGGTGTAAGCGAAGCGCACCCGCAAAAGCAGCGCACCGCGCTGCCGGGATTGGGTGCGGCACATCCGGGCGGCTGGCACCACCCCTTGCAATAGATACTACTTACAGGCTGTTATTCCCAGTCCATTTTGGAAACGTCGGGAATGCGTTCTGAACCCCAGTCGCTTTCGTACCACCCTTTTTTTACGTATTGATGGAAGCTTGACCACTTCCAATCGCGAGGTGCTCTGCTCCAGCCGTGTTTCACCGGGTTATAGTGAATGTAATCGATATGCTGCTGCCAGTCGTTTTCGTCCCGAATAACGTGCTCCCAAAAACCTCGTTGCCAAGCGTTTGGGTTTCCAGAGGGAAGGAGGAAATCTTTCGATGCATACTTTTTGATATCTCTCCAACGAGAAGAGTAATCAGAATCATCTTCCGGGAGGGTCCAAAGGCAGTGGAGGTGATCAGGGAGAAGTACAAACGCCTCCATCACAAAAGGTTGCTCCTCGCGTACTCGACGAAAAGCTCTCCCAAGCGCATTAATATTGAGTTGATCGGCGAGTAGCGGCTGGCGTGAATGGGTCACGACCGTAAAGAAATAGCTGCCTCCGGGCACGTAGGCTCGCCGATAAATTGCCATTACTGCCTTCCTTTAAAATATTATAAATATTACGAGGTAAGGTTAATGGCTTATGAGGTGTATGTCATCTTGAGGGCATTTTGCTCGCGGGTGCGCTAACGCCACATTACAAGGTTTGAATGTAGTGCGCGGCAGGGCTTTGGCGCGCCCGCGATGGTGCCAAAAGGCGGTAAGAGCGTTTAACGATGGTGCTGCTGTTCGCGTTCGGGCTGCCACAAGATGGCGTCGATACGCAGGCGGACTTCGGAGTTATTGGGTAAAGGCCAATCAATAATATCGCCTACTTTAAGGCCGATAAGGCCCGCGCCAATGGGTGCCATTACCGAAATGCCGTCCTCAACCGTGCTGAGTGCATGGGGGTAAACCAGTGTACGCACCATTTGGCGCCCACGGGTTAAGTCAGTGAAGCGGATTTGGCTGTTCATGCTGACCACGTTGTCGGGGATTTCCTGGGGATCAATCACTTCCCCGCGGGATAGCTCTTCCTCAAGCAGTGTGGCCACGGCAAGCTCTTTATCCGTAGCGTTATCAATCAAGCGCTGCAAGCGCTCTGCATCAAGACGGTTAATAGTAATGGGAGGACGTTGTCCCATGGTCACTCTCCTTGGAAAGCATTGAAATCAATCGGATACTTTTATTTAACAGTAAATAAACGATTTTATAGCTGTCAATAAAAACAGTCCTCCCTGAAAAGGGAGGACTGTTTGCCATGACCAGTGTAAGCGATCTAGCAGAGGAAGGCGATTACATTACTCCTTGCTCAATCATGGCATCCGCCACCTTTCTGAACCCGGCAATATTAGCGCCCAGTACCAGGTTGGTGGGGTCGCCAAACTCTTCCGCCGTGGTGGCGCACTGTTGGAAAATATTGGCCATTATCTCTTTGAGTTTTTGGTCAACTTTTTCCAAGGGCCACTGCTCCATGCTGCTGTTCTGCGCCATCTCCAGCTGGCTTGTCGCCACGCCGCCGGCATTAGCGGCTTTACCTGGGCCATAGGCAATTTTAGCGGCCAGGAAGCAGTCAACAGCCTCGGTGGTCGAAGGCATGTTGGCGCCTTCGCTCACACAGGTAACCTGATTGGCGAGAAGCGTTTTGGCATCAAGCTCGGTTAGCTCGTTTTGGGTGGCACAGGGGAAAGCGGCGTCTGCCTGAATGTGCCAAACCGCATGCCCACCTTGCGGATAATCCCGTGCGCTAATGTAGTGCGCGTCAGGGTGCTCGCTTAGGTACTCTTCAAGCGATACCCGTTTGACTTCTTTAAGCTGCTTAAGAAGCCCAAGGTCGATACCCTTTGGATCGTGGACTGTGCCGCGTGAGTCGCTACAGGTGATGGGGGTGGCGCCCAGCTCATACAGTTTTTCAATGGTATAAATGGACACGTTCCCCGCGCCGGATACCAGGCAGGTTTTGCCTTCCAGGGTCTCGCCGCGGGCCGCCAGCATGTTTTGCGCGAAGTAAACAGCGCCGTATCCGGTGGCTTCTTTACGACCAAGCGAGCCGCCCCAGTTTAGGCCTTTGCCGGTTAATACGCCTTCATAGCGACCTGTCAGACGTTTGTACTGCCCATACATATAGCCAATTTCACGCGCGCCAACGCCAATGTCGCCAGCCGGTACATCGCGGGTAGGGCCGATGTGGCGGTAAAGCTCTGACATGAAGGCTTGGCAAAAACGCATGATTTCGTTGTCTGACTTACCCTTGGGGTCGAAGTCAGAGCCACCTTTGCCGCCGCCGATAGGCAGCCCGGTTAAGGCGTTTTTGAAAATTTGCTCAAACCCTAAAAACTTGATGGTGCCTGCCGTAACGCTTGGGTGAAAGCGTAAGCCGCCTTTGTAGGGCCCAAGGGCTGAGTTGAACTGAATACGATAGCCTTTGTTGACCTGTACGCAGCCAGCATCATCTAACCAGCAAACGCGGAACATGATTTGGCGCTCTGGTTCGACCATACGCTCAATAATGCTGTGCTGCAGGTAGTGCGGCTGACGCTCAAACAGAGGGCGCAAACACTCTAATACTTCTTCTGCCGCTTGATAAAATTCAACCTGAGCGGGGCTGCTAAGCTTTAAACGGGACAGCGTATCGTGAACGTAGGGCATGAAAAAATACCATGTGTAATTACTAAAGACGTTGTTAGCTGGTCAGCTATTTGAGGGACATTAAACGAGGGATGCGCTTTCTTGCATACCCTATGTCGTTTCGGAATGAGTAAAAAAATAGTGGAATTTAGACCAAAGTCGCAGTGTTTTGCTTAGAAAAGCAGAATGTTAACAAAGTCAGTTAAACGGTATTTAAACGTAATGCGGTGCATATCGCCAGCCATCATCGCCATGTTGGTGAGGCTCAATCGTAGTGCGGTGTAAGCGAAGCGCACCCGCAGCGGCGGCCCGGCGCAAAGCAGCGCTCCGCGCTGCCGGGGTTAGGGTTGGGTGCGGCTCCAGGCCAAGGCGGCGCATCCGGGCGGCTGGCGCCGCCTTTCGCGGGTGCCGTAGGCTCGTTCCTCGCCTGCGTTACCGCGCGCTACAATTGCCATGCTGTTGTGGCGTGATTCAACCATCGGGCGCGGTAAGCGAAGCGCACCCGCAGCGGCGGCCCGGCGCAAAAGCAGCGCACCGCGCTGCCGGGGTTGGTGTTGGGTGCGGCTCCGGGCCAAGGCGGCGCATCCGGGCGGCTGGCGCCGCCTTTCGCGGGTGCCGCAGGCTCGTTCCTCGCCTGCGTTACCGCGCGCTACAATTCTGCGCATATCAATGCGGAGTGCTTCAACCGTAGTGCGCGGTAAGCGAAGCGCACCCGCAGCGGCGGCCCGGCGCAAAAGCAGCGCCCTGCGCTGCCGGGGTTAGGGTTGGGTGCGGCTCTGGGCCAAGGCGGCACATCCGGGCGGCTGGCGCCGCCTTTCGCGGGTGCCGCAGGCTCGTTCCTCGCCTGCGTTACCACGCGCTACAATTGCCATGTTGAGGTGGCGTGGCTCAACCATGGGGCTCGGCATTGTTATTGTGGCGATGGTTCATCACATCTCGATGTGACGCACGCCGGGCACGGCATTTGTTATCGTGCGGGCGCGGTAATGGCGTTTATCGGCGCTATACGGGCAGGACGGCGCCATCTGTGCGGGGTTCGGTGCCGCCCTGGAATGTGCCGGTGGCGGCGTTGCGGAGGATGATTTGCCCGCGGCCAAAGGTTAGCGCATCGTTCGTCCTGACAATGTGATGCCCGCGCCGTTCTAATGCTTGGGCGAGGTGGTCGGGAAAGCTGGGTTCCACCTCAACGTTTTTGCCTGCTACCCATTTCCAGCGCGGTAGGTCCAGTGCCGCCTGTGGGTTGAGCCTGTCTTCCAGTAGGCTGGTAACTACCTGTACGTGGCCTTGAGGCTGCATGTAACCGCCCATAACGCCGAAGGGGCCGACCACTTGATTATCCTTGGTGATAAAGCCGGGGATAATGGTGTGGTAGGTGCGCTTGCCGGGGCGCAATACGTTGGCGTCTTCTTCGTTAAGCGAGAATGACCAGCCCCGGTTTTGCAGGCTGATACCGGTGCCTGGCACGACAATACCTGAACCGAAGCCTTCAAAGTTGCTTTGGATAAACGAGACCATATTGCCTTCGTCATCCGCAGTGGCGAGGTATACCGTGCCGCCCAGAAGTGGATTGCCGTGTACGGGGTCAATGGCTTCGTTTCCGATCAGCTTACTGCGCTGTGCCAAGTAGGCCGGTGAGAGCATCTGTTCGACGCTTGGTGTCATATCTTCACGCTCGGTGATATAACGCAGCCCATCCACATAACCCAGCTTGGTCGCTTCGATGCGACGATGCAGCGATTCAACCGCATCGCGTGGCTCATCGCCCAGTGCTTCCAGCATGCCGAGTGCCTGTAGCGCGATTAAACCGCTGCCGTTGGGCGGAATTTCCCAGATATCATGACCGCGATAACGAATGCTAATTGGGTCAACCCATTCAGGTCTAAAGGCTGCAAGATCTTCCTTACGTAGAAAGCCCCCATGCTGGCGCGAAAAAGCATCCATGGCATCGGCTAGCTCGCCTTCGTAGAACGCATTGGCGCCGCTTTCAGCTATCGCGCGTAGCGTGTTGGCCATGTCGGGTGAATGCCAAATGTCGCCCGCTTTTGGGGCATGGCCGTGTGGCGCAAAGTGTTCAAACCAGGGGGCAAACTCAGGGCGGTTGTACTGCTTGTAACGGGTGAAGGCTTTGTGCCATAGCTGACTCACCACGGGAGAAACTGCAAAGCCCTCTTCGGCCAGGGTAATCGCCGGGGCCAACAGTGTCGCAAGGGGAAGCTTGCCAAAGCGCTCAGAAAGCGTGGCCCAGGCAGCGGGGGCGCCGGGTACGGTCACTGGGGTTAGTCCGTGGGCGGGCATTGCATCCAGGCCAAGCTCTCGTACGGCGTCAATACTAATCCCCATTGGGGCTCTGCCGCTGGCATTAAGGCCGTGTAATGTATCCTTCACCCATACCAGGGCAAATGCATCGCTGCCAATACCGTTGGAGGTGGGTTCAACCACGGTAAGTGCGGCGGCTGTCGCAATAGCCGCGTCAATCGCGTTGCCGCCATTACGCAGAATATCGGCACCCACTTGGGCGGCAAGCGTTTGGGAGGTGGCGACCATGCCGCGCTTACCCAACGTCACCATGCGTCGGGAGGCGGCCGGGTAGTAATGAGGGTCGAGGTTCATTGAATTATCCTTGTGCGATATGCCAAGCAGGCCACTGTAGGGCTCAACATTAGCAGGATAATCTTATGAACGTCTTCTGATAGCCTTTTGATTCGAACCGTTGGGGGGCTCACCTTTCAGGGCTTACGCAACAGTTCAATCGGCACGTTAAGGTGTTGCGGGCGCTGGAGTACATTCAGCAACACAATGGCGCGCTCTTCGCCCTTGCAGCGCTCGAATATAGCGTCAAGGTCTTTAAAGGGGCCGTCAGTAATGGTGACTTTTTCGCCTGCGCAGAAATAGGTATGGCTCCCTTCTGAGCGGTGAGGTTGGGCGCGAAGCGTCTCCACCAGTGTATTGGGCACGCTAATGGGCGTATTGCCAAACGTCAGCAGGCGTAATACACCACGGGTAGAGCGAATGGGGCGCCAATTGCTGACAACCAGGTCTAAACGAATAAACAGGTAATAGGGAAACAGCGGTTCGCTCACCGTGGCAAGCTTGCCCTGGCGCTTGCGTTGTACATTCAGTACTGGATGAAACACCTCATAACCCTGGTGAGCGAGGTGTTCGGCCGCGCGGAATGATTCGCTGCCTTTGCACTGAATAACGTACCAGTTGGGCAGGGCGCGCTCTTCAATGCTGGACTCGGAAGTGGTTAGCTCTAGGTCAGTAGGTTCCATGCCGTTAGCTCTGTGCCTGGGCGAGCAGTGTAGCGAGTGCTTCTAGGGTTTGGTCGATATGTGCCTGAGTATGATCATAGGCAAGGAAAAAGCGTAGCCGGGCGCTCTTTTCCGGTACGGCTGGGTAAAGAATCGGCTGAACATTGATGTGGTACTGTTCAAGCAGCGTGTGAGAGAGGTGTGCTGCCAACGGTGAACTGCCCACAATGATGGGAACAACGGCGGCGCCGATGCTGTGCCCGGTATCCATGCCGTGTTTTTTGGCTTGCTGCAGGAAGTAGCGCGAGATCGAGTGAAGTTTTTCCACCCGTTCAGGCTCTTGCTGCATAAGCGCTAGCACTTTGATCGAAGGGGCGGCGACCTGGGCAGGCATTCCCACACTGTACAAGAAACCGGGCGCAAAGTAGCGCAGCGTTTCAACCAGCGCTTTAGTGCCCGCAATGTACCCGCCACAGCCGGAGAGCGTTTTGCTCATCGTGCCCATCCAGATATCCACATCACGTGGGTCGATGGCAAAGTACTCATGAAGCCCTAAGCCGTTATCACCCATAACGCCGAAGGAGTGTGCTTCATCAACCATCAGCCATACTTGGTGCCGCTTTTTGAGCTCGATAAAGCGAGGCAGGTCCGGGATGTCGCCATCCATGCTGTAAAGCCCTTCGATGACGACAATCACCCGTTCAAATTGATGACGGTGGCGGCTAAGCAAGGTATCGAGGGCATCAGGGTCGTTATGGGAAAACGACATGCGTTTGGCGCCGGAAAGCTGCGCGCCAACCAGTGAGCTGTTGTGAATATACTCGTCATGTAGCACGAGGTCTTTAGGCCCAAGCAGATAGCCAAGCGTTGATACGTTAGTGGCATGCCCGCTCACAAACGCGACCGCATCATCGACCTGGTACGCCTTGGCAATGGCGTGTTCCAGCTCCCGGTGAATAGGGCGCTCACCAGAAACGACTCGGCTGGCCGATACGGAGCTGCCGTAACGCGTCACCGCCTCGCAAGCGGCTTGGTTAACGCGCGGGTCACCCGAGTAGCCAAGGTAATTGTAGCTGGCGAAGTTAATGCACGGTTGCCCCTGAATAACGCTGGTTGCTCCGGCAATGCCTTCATGCACCTTAAAGAAGGGGTCTTTTAACCCCAACTGTTCAGCACCCTGGCGCAGCATGGCAAGCTGCTGGTAGCCTGGGTGGGCATCAAACCGCGTAAAGCGCTCGGGCACCGGATTGCTTGAGTCGTTGCCCTGTGAAGGGGCGGCAGCGTTGGACGTTGCGCGTGGCATCGTACGTGGCGTAGTACGTTTACGTGCTTGTTCCAACAGCTGCCGTTTTAAATCAGAGCGCTTAGCGGTCATGGTGTCTCGGTTGTCGATGATGTTGATGCTGGCTCGGTGAGCCCGCCTGCCCCGTGGCGAGCGGCCAGAGAGGCTAACGCATCTTGCGGTGCTTCTTCAACATCGTCGTCATGCTGATGGAGCTTTTGAATCAGCACACCCGCCAGCTTGTTAAGCGTTGAGGCTTCGCTAAGTATCATTACCGGCACCTGAACACCCAAGCGGTTCTCGATTGCTGTCATCAGCTCGACCCCCATCAGCGAGTCAAAGCCCATGTCGTAGACCGAGCGATTAACGTCAATCTTTTCCTCTTCAATTAACAGGATGCTGGCAAGCTCTGCTCGAAGCAGCTCTGTGACCGTACTATGCAGCTCTTCCGGTGAAAGCTCGGCAAGCAGAGCGCTGATATCGTCATCGGTATCGTTGCTGCTGTCGTCATCGCTGGCACGGGCAATCTCGTTAAAGCGTGGCGCATTGGCGGTCGGCAAGAAGCGGGCGAGCGCGCCCCATTCAAGCTCCAGTACGCCAAGGCTGGGGCCGGGTGATACCAGCATCTGCTCAAGCACGTTAAGCGCATCATCTGAGCGAAGGGCAGAACCGCCTAAACGCTCTTGCAGCGCGTCACGCGTGCGCGTGTTGCGCGCCAGGAAGCCGACATCTTCAATGGCACCCCAGCGTACACACGTGGCGGGAAGGCCGGCGGCACGACGATTAGCGGCAAACGCTTCGAGCCAATGGTTGGCAGCCACGTAATTGGCCTGACCTGGGTTGCCAAATAGCGTGGTCGCTGACGAGTAGAGGATGAAGAAGTCCAATTGCTCATTACGCGTTAGCGCATCCAGGTGGCGAGCACCCTCTATTTTGGGCGCTAGCACCTTTTGAATGCGCTCGGCGTCCAGGTTACGAATCAAGCTGTCATCTATCACCGTGGCGGCATGCACGATACCGCGTAGCGGGCCCAGCTCATCCTTGGCGCGTGCTAACACGCTGGACAGTGCATCTCGGTTGGTAATGTCGCAGGCTGCGGCCATTACCTGTACGCCCTGAGCATTAAAATCCGCAAGCGCAGCTTGTGCTTCTTCGCTGGCCGGGCCGCTGCGGCTAAGCAGAATCAGTTGGCGAGCGCCTTTGCTTACCAGCCATTGGGCGGTTTTAAGGCCGAACCCGCCCAAGCCACCGGTCACCAGGTAGCTGCCATCGTTTGATAGGCTCAACGTTTCACGGCCCAGCGCTTCGTTTCTGGGCGGCGCAATAGGCTGCTCATAGGTAACGACGACTTTGCCGATCTGGCGCGCTTGCTGCATATAGCGGAAAGCATCGATGACCTGGCTATGGCTGAACGCGGTAAACGGTAGCGGGCTGAGGGTGCCGTCGTTAAACAGCGCCATCATTTCCCCGAACAGCCGCTGGGTCAGCGCAGGCTGTACTTTCATTAGCTGATCGGAGTCGATACCGAAATAGCTTAAGTTATTGCGGAAAGGGCGCAGGCCAATGTGGGTATTCTCGTAGAAGTCGCGTTTACCCAGCTCCAGGAATCGACCAAAGGGGCGCAGGGCGCGCAGGTTTTGGTTGATGGCTTCCCCGGCAAGCGAGTTCAGTACGATATCGACACCTTCGCCCTGAGTGTCTTCAAGAATTTCTTCAGCAAAGGTGAGTGAGCGAGAATCATAAAGGTGCTCCACGCCCATTAGCCGTAAAAAGTCGCGTTTCTCTTCCGAACCCACCGTGGCGTAAATTTCCGCGCCAAGCCATTGGGCAATTTGCAGCGCGGCAATACCGACACCACCGGCTGCACCATGAATCAAGACTTTTTCGCCTGGCTCCAAGCGTGCCAAGTGTTTAAGCGCGTAGTACACGGTAAAAAACGTGGTCGGGATGGTGGCAGCGGCGGCGTAACTCACGCCTTCTGGAAGAGGCGCTATCGCGTGCTGACTGGCAATCAGCCGGTCACTAAAACTGGCTGGCCCAAAGCCGACGATGGCTTGCCCTGGGGCTACGTGAGTAACGTTGTCGCCCACGGCAATAACTTCACCAGAGAACTCAAGCCCCAGCGTGGGGCCCGCAAAGCCGTTCTCGATCGCTTCGTCAGAAAGCAGGCCGAGCGTGTACATCACGTCACGGAAGTTAAGCCCGGTAGCTTTTACCTTGACCTCAACCTCATCGGCCTTAAGCGCAGGTAACGCTCGTGGGCGCCACTGTAACTGGCGCAACTGCCCGGGTAGCGCAAAGCCGAGGGTCATTGCTTGACGAGCAGGCGTGCTAACGGTTTGTTGAGGTGCAGGTGCAGGCAAGGTGCGCAAGCGGGTGGCAAAGCGTTCACCGCCTGCATGGATGACGACTTCGTTTTCGCTGTCCGCGATAGTCAGCGATGCAGCCCATGTACTTAACGCTGCATCGCTAACCTCATGGGGAATATCCAGCAGGCTGGCCGTATGCCCTACAGCTTCATTGGCAAGCGAGCGGCCAAAGCCCCAAAGTGCGGCATCATCGGGTACGTTGTCGTGTGTTTGCTGTGTTTGTTGAGTGTGCCAAAGCAGGCTAACACCTTGAGTGGTAAGCCATAGCGTTGCCGAGGTGAGCTTGGCCGCTTCCAGCGCCAGGCTCCACTGCTGGGCACGATAACAACGCAAGGTTTGCACGCTGGTGTCGTTACCGCCCAGATCGCGTAGGTCAATCACATTCAATATTTGAGCAGCATCGCCCCATTCGCCGAGTGCATTTTGCAATAGCGTATCGGGTGCGTCGTCGCTTTGCTCAACCCGGACCTTGGCCTGGTGTGCGGTAAGTGCTTTAGCCAAGCGCGCCGCAAGCGCCTCGTTGGTCGGGTCGGTGATGATTAACTGGCAAGGCGTGTTGGCAAGGCTTTCATCCGCCTGAGAAGTGACGGATGCCAGTGGCAGCTGGGCATGCAGCAGGTAAGCGCTCGCCGAGCTCTCTTCAAGCTCGATGGGGGCTGAAACCATAAAGCCTTGGGCACTTAGCCAATCGCTTAGTGTGCTGTGTTCCAGTGCCGTTTGGTCGATGCCTGGCGTTGCCAGCACGTCATCTAGCCACTGGCTGGGGGCTATGCCCATCACCATAAGGTGGGCGCCAGAAGCCAGCTGGGCAGGCAAGGCTTCAATCAGCTGGCGCGTGCGAGCAGGTTGGGTGGCATCGGTACTGATGAAGGCGAGCTGGGCTTTTTCTGCGTTTGCTAACGTGTGTGGCGCATCATCCAGCGACTGCACATCAATAAGCGGGTAGCGCTCTTGCAGCTGTTCTGCCTGGTGGCGTGCGCTGTCATGCGTGGTAATCACTCGGTAGTGGTGATTGCCTGCCTGGCCCGCATTGGCTAGCTGTTCCAGCAGTCGCTGGCCCAGCGCAGGCGCACAGGGGCCCGCTTCAAGCAGTTGCAGACGCTCGCCTTGGCCCAATAGGGAAAGTGACGCTTCGATCAGGCTGCCAAGCTCAGTGGCAAGCGCTTGCCAACCGCATTCACCGATCAGTACACGGTTTAGCCTTGCCATTAGCTCAGTGGTAATGCCCAGTGTCTCAAGCGATGTCGTGCCGTTGAGTAGTGCATCACGGTGCAAGCCCAGGCGGCCCACCAGGTGAATCGGTGCAAAATAGTCGGGGTAATCCTGCACCAGTAGTTGCCAGATAGCTTCGGGCGCCAGTGCTTCCTCGTCGCCTTCAATGGCATAGCCATGCTGGGTAAATGCTTCGCTTAGGCTATCGAGTAACGGAGCGACCTCTTGGGCGTAGCGTTGACCGGTATATGACGCGTAGTGGCCGCTTAGTTGTGCCAAGCGGTTTAGGGCGTCGGCCGCCAAGGGCAGTGGCTTGGCGTCAAGCGGCGCTGGGGTAAGCTCGATATCCAGATAGCTAAACGATTGATGATGCGCGCGGTTCAAACGAATCGCCTTGAAGCGTGTTTGGCTCAGCACAGCCACAGCGTTTCCACTCGCATCGTACAGCTCAAAATCTGCAGTAAACGAGTGGGGCGCACGTTTGCCCATTACGGCGCGGGCCAGTACCGGCACACCCGCTTCGAGGTTGACCTGTATACGACCAACCCGAACAGGCACAAACGCAAGCTGTGCGGCAAATTCGCTGTGCTGCGCTAGCAAGGGGATAAACATCTGGAAGGCGCTATCCAGAATGCCGGGATGAAGGTGAAGCGTCGCTAGCTGTGCCTGCACGTTACTGGATAAATCGATGGCGCCGATGACGGCGTTATCTTCGATCCATCCGTGGCTAATTGCCTGGAAGGCAGGCCCATAGTGCAGGCCGATGCGCTCGGCCATTTGCAGGTGTTCTGTTAGCGTGTAGTCCGGTGCGCGCGAAGGCAGTTTAGGTGCCCGACGGTTGAGCAGAAAGCCACGGCTTTCATGCATATTGCGCGCTACCGCGTTTAACTGCCATTCGTGACCATTGGCTGGTTCTCGGGAGTGAATGGCGATGCGGCCGTCTTCCGAATTGAGCGCTAAGCGCAGAGCACGACCATTAGGCCCATCCAGCAGGAGGGGGGCACGAATTTCCAGCTCTTCGATATCCAAAAGTGGGGTATCTTTTTGCTGTAATGCGGCGGCCAGGGTTAGCTCAACAAACCCGGCACCGGGGAACACCGCGCCTTCACCCACCACGTGATCAGCAAGCCAAGGCTGACGCTTAATGTCCAACTGGCTTTCCCAAGTGTGCTCTTGCTGCGCCAGAGGATAGCCCAGTAGAGGATGCTGGTAATAGCGTGAAAGCAGTCCTTGACTGTCTTGTGTGCTGTTGACCCAGTGCCGCGTGCGTTGCCATGGGTAGCGGGGCAGTAAGGTACGTTGGCCTTCCACGGGGAAGGCATGACGCATATCAAATGAAAGCCCGCTCAACAGTAACTGGCCAACGCTTTGCTGCAGTTGTTCAAGACCAGGCTTGTGCCGCTCAATAGTGCCAATTGCCAGCCCTTTACGCTCTTGCTGGCGTAGTGTTTCATTGAGGTAGCGGCGCAAAATGGGATGCGCGCCAACTTCTACAAATACGTTATAACCCTGTTGTATCAGCGCGGTGGCTGCGTTATCAAACAGGACCGGTTCGCGGATGTTTTTCCACCAATACGTGGCGTCAAGCTCAGTGCCTAGGCTAAGTTCACCAGTAACCGTTGAGTAGTAGGGCAGCTGTGTTTTACAAGGGGTAATGTCGGCCAGCGCATCAATAACCCCCTGCTGGATGCTATCCATGGCGGGGCTATGGAAGGCATAGTCCAGCGGTAGGCGTTTGGCGAAAGTGCCTTGTTCACTTAACGCGGCTTCAAGCTCGGCCAGTTGATCACGGTTACCTGCCAGCGTGATGCCTTTAGGACTGTTAATACCCGCAAGGCAAACCTGGTCAAATTCTGGCTTGGCAAGCCATGGCGCAATATCTTTGGCGCTCATGGCGACGGCGCTCATTTCGCCCTTGCCACGGGTTTTGCCTTGATAAAAACTGCGGAAATAAATGACCTTGACGGCGTCTTCAAGACTGAGTGCGCCTGCAGCCCAGGCGGCAGCGACTTCCCCGACACTATGCCCAAACACAGCGGTAGGCATGATGCCCTGCGCTTTTAGCCATTCTGTTAGCGCGACCTGTAGAGCAAACAGGGCTGGCTGAGCGATTTCGGTAAGCTCGAAGCGGTTCTCTCCGTTCTGCCCCTCAAACTCAGCACGTAGCGAGAAACCGCCGTGCTGCTGAAAGAGGCTGTCCACGCGGTCAATAGCGTCGGCAAAAACGGGGGCTGTATTGAGCAGTTCACGGCCCATGGTTTCCCACTGGCAGCCATTGCCGTCATAAACAAATACCGGGCCACGCGCATTGGGCAGCCGTTCCAGCGTGATCACATGCGGGGTGTCTTCACCCTTGGCAAATTGGCCCAGCGCCGCTGCGGCTTCTTCTGACGTTTGCGCAAAGCAAAGGGCGCCAAAGGTATGCTGTTCACGGTGGTTAAACAGTGTATGGGCAACATTGTAGAAGGCGTCACTGCCTTCTATTAGATGCTCTGCTAATAAGTGAGCGCTATCCGTAAGTGCGTCCTGGCTTTTAGCACTTAGCCGGATGGGCAGTGCATGAGCGGATGTGTGGCCAGCTGCTGCCGGCTTTTCGGGTGCGCTTTCTAAAATAACGTGGGCATTGGCGCCGCCAAAGCCAAACGAGTTAATCCCGATGACCAGGCGCCCCTCTTTTTTAAGAGGCTGCGCTTTGGTAACGACATGCAGGTTCCATTCATCAAATTTGATGCGTGAATTAAGCTTGCGAATGCCGATGGTCGCAGGTACTTCACGGTGTTGCAGGCTATAAAGCGCTTTGGCAAGCCCCGCGACCCCCGACGCCGTTTCCAAGTGGCCAACGTTACTTTTTATAGAGCCAATCGGCAGGGGGGCCTGGCGATACTTGCCCAGGGCTTCACCAATGGCGCGGGTTTCTATTGGGTCGCCAACGGCGGTGCCCGTGCCATGGGCTTCCAGATAGTCGATCTCGTCGGGGCTGATGCCTGCCTGTTCGTAGGCGCGGCGCATTAGGTCAATCTGTGCGCTGGGGTTGGGTACCGTAATGCCTGATTTATGGCCATCGGTATTCACCGCCGAGCCAGCGACCACCGCGAGAATATTGTCGCCGTCAGCGATCGCCTGGTCGTAATCCTTGAGCAGGAAAAGCCCCGCGCCTTCAGAGCGCACGTAGCCATCGCCTGAGTCATCAAACACCTGGCAGCGGCCCGTTGGCGAGAGCATGCTCGCCTTGGAGAATATAATGAACCCATAAGGGTGCAGATGAAGGCTGATACCCCCCGTCAGCGCCATGGTCGTTTCACCGCTGCGAATGGATTGGCAGGCTTGATGAAACGCCACCATGGATGACGAACAGGCGGTATCCAGCGACATGCTTGGGCCATGCAGGTCAAACACGTAAGAGAGACGGTTGGAGGCAATGCTTGACGTGTTACCCGTCGCGGTTGACGCATCAATGGCCGCCATGTCATCCGCCATGCGATACGAGTAGTCAAGGCTGGCGACCCCCAGGAACACGCCGCACTGGCTGCCGCGTAAGCTGCTGGGGACGATGCCGGCGCTTTCGATGGTTTCCCAAGCGAGCTCTAGCAGCATGCGCTGCTGTGGGTCCATATTGGCCGCTTCGCGGGGCGAAATACCAAAAAACTCGGCATCAAACCCGCTGATGTCGCCAAGGCTACCTGCCGCGAAGGTAACGCTGGTGCCAGGGTGGCGCTTGTCGGGGTGCAAAAAAGCCTCATGGCTCCAGCGGTCAGAGGCCACTTGGGTGACCAGATCTTTTTCGGCTTGCAGGTCCTGCCAGAACGTTTCAGGGGTGGTGCCGGGGAAACGATGGGCGGCGCCGATAATGGCAACGCGTCTAGTCATTCTTGCTCCTGAGGTTCTGGTTCTGCCTTGATCACATCGCTACTTATATCGTGTCCAAACGCTTGTTTAAATAGCTGGACGCCAAGTTCACTGGCGGTTAACGCGCACGTGTCATGCTGTTCGGGCATAAAGTCGTTCGACCACTCTTTAGTCTGCGTCGACCATATCATGTACGGCGTCGTGCCAGCCGGTAACGAGAAGTGCTCATACGCTTCGGGCAATATAGGTACATGATCACCATACCAGCCCAGCAATCCTGGCCGCTTACGTTCATCCAGCGTGCTTTTAACGCTAGCCAACATTTTGTCGGCCTCGCCTAGATGGCGCAAGTACACGGCTAAATCGTGTAAATGTGCAGGTAGTGGCCAAGGTGCTGTGGGCAGTGCAGCCGCGAGGCTTTCCTGGTGAGGTGCTTCCAGGTGCAACGGCCCATGATTCTCCATGGTAATCACAAATATAAAAAGAGGCCCATTATCGCTATCTTCAAGCAGGCGTCCAACCTTTCGTGCAACGGCAAGGTCACCGATGTACTGGCCTTGCTTTTCGCTACTTTCAAAACCAGTGAGATCGATAAACTGGTCGAACCCTAACTGGGGGATCACTTTATGGCGCATATAAAAGCTGGCAGGGTAGGGGTGAACGCATACCGTACGGTACCCCGCTGCCTTAAACGCACTGGCCAGGCTTGGCAGTGGGTGGCGCGACAGCGTGCGATAGGGGTTAAATTGGCGCGGGCCCCATGCGGCCGGTGAAAGTCCGGTGAGCACTGCACATTCGGTACGTACGGTATTAGCACCCCATGCGGGCACATTCAGCTCGCCATGCAGCTGCGCTTGTAAGCGCGTAGCATCAAAATTCTTTAATAAGCTGTCACTAATGTCAGAGTGCCAGGGGCGTGGGTCGAAAAAGGATTCGCTTTGCACCAGTACGACATTAGGACGTACGTTAGATGTTGCCGTGAGGCGACTGGCTTCAACCTTTTTGGTTAACAGGTAAAACGGGGATTGTTCTGGCGCGGGAGGAGATGAGCGCATAAGGGCGATGCCATAAGCCCATAGGCTTGCAAATAAGCCCAAACGATTTATGTCATCTACCGGGTTCAATGTGATGGGAGCGAGTGCCCGCCAGCCCAATGCGATAAGCGGGGCACCTATTGCGATGAGTAATCCGCAGAGGGTGATAAAGCGTTGCCCGCCCCACTGAGATACGAGCGAAGGTTCCCAGTACAGAAACGCTCCGATGGCTCCCGCTCCCGCGCCAATGGCGGCTATGGCAAGGCCGGTCCCAAAAAAGGGCACATAAAGGCGGGGGTGGAGGATGGCATCCCAAAAGTACTCAAAATCGTGGCAGATGAACGGCTCACAAAGTGTGCGAGATTTTGTATTACTGGATTGAACGAGCACCAGCTGAAGCGCCAGAATAAACACCACCGTAAACCAGGGCCGCTGAAGCACCAGAATAAACGCGCCAAACAGCAATAGCCAGCTGCCTAAATGCACGCTGTTGACCGCCAGGCCGCGCCGCCAAAGTGGCTTAGGGCGTGGGTCAAGGAGGGCTTCGAAGATGATCGTCCCCATTCCTCCAACCAGCAATGGCCAAAAAAGCGGAAAGGGCAGCGAAGTCGTCATATCAATCGCTCCCCGAATGGTCAGTATGATTAAAGCCCAGGCGTTTGATTAACCATTGTGAAATAGCGGCCGGAAGTACAGCCAGCCACCAGGTGCCAAAATTGAGTGGGAACGGAAAGCTGATACGAGCCCGGTTCGCATCAATGCCCCGCTTAATCACGTTGGCAGCCCGCTCTGGTGGCCATTCAAAAGGCTTGGGGCCTGGCATGGCATTGCACATGGGCGAGGTTACATAGCCCGGCATTACGACCGTTACCCCCACACCATGAGGCGCCAGTAGCCCGCGTAACCCTTCCCCATAAGCCTTAATCCCTGCTTTGCTGGCGCTGTACGTGGGCGTAGTAGGCAGGCCGTGCCAAGCGGCGAGCGAGCTAATCAACACTAACTGCCCGCTACCTCGTTTTTGCATGGCGGGTACCAAATGCTGGGCCATGGCGATGGGGGTTTTCAGATTGATATCCAGAAGCGCTTGAACATCATCCCAAGGCTCTAATGCCCCGTTTGTTTGGGGATGGGTGTTCTTGCCAGCGGTGGCGATCACAATATCAGGCAGGTGTTCTTTACGCAGTGTATGAAGCCACTGCTTGAGTGCTTCTTCATCGACCAGGTTAACCGAGCTGGTTGTCACTTGAGCGCCTAGCGCCCGGCAAGTATCCGCCAGGTTGGATAGTACGTCTTGCTGCCTGCCGTGGAGCACCAGGTGAGTGCGTGGAGCGGCATAGGCGCGTGCCAAGGCACCACCTATGGCACCGGTTGCTCCCGTGATCAGCACGCAGCGCTCAGGTGTGGTGAGGTCTGGGGCGGCACTCAAAGTAGTTTCTCCAACGGCGATGGGCAGGCTTCCAGTATGTGCGCTGCATTGTTAACGGCCAGGTCAATGCTTGGCTGGCAGTAAAAACCGCCGTTCACTTGGACGCTATGCATCACCGTATTACGAAAATAGGTGAAAAGCGCTTGGCTTGGTGGAGGCGGCCGATTCCAAAACTCGTCGAGGTTACCTTCATAGGTAAGCCCGGCAAGATTGTAAATTGGGTCGCTTAGCGCAAACGTAGGGCACTGTTTTTCCAAAGAAACAAAGCCGACGGTGCTGTTAACCGTCACGGTGCCCACTGCATGTTTAATCAGCAACTCCAGGTTGCCGGACTCCAGGTAGACGATACGTCCCTGCAAACCGTAAAACTGGGCAAGCTGTTCAATAACTCTGGCGTAATTGACCAGCCCCATATCCAGCGGGTGATTCTTGATACAGAGAAGGGCATCGCTTGGCGCATGTTCGGCAAACGACCCCATCACATGATCCATCACTTCTTGCATATTGGCATAGGGTGAGTGATCGCGAATTTGGGCATCGGTATTGAGCTGAAGCGGCAGCATAAAGTAGGGCTTGGCGCTTTCAATCAACGTTTTTATGCGTTGGGCATCCTGCTTTTTCCACTGCCTTAATAGCGCAAAGCGTTTGATATAGCCTGCGTATTCAATCGGCGCAGTAATCGGTGCATGGTTTCGGTAGTGCGGTGCCACCAAGGGGTTGGCTAACCCAGCCAAGTGATAACTGACATCGTGCATGGCGCGGATCTTGAATGATGATCTAAAACGCACCGGTGGGGGGAATTGGGGTAGCGCCTTACCCGTTTCATAAAACCAGGTGGGGTCGCGGGGTAAGAGCGAGTGACCATTTACCCCGTCGCGCTCAAGCGTTACCCAAAATGGGCGAAAGTAGCCCTCTTCAAACACGTGGGTACGCACCCCTGCCGCCGGGGCATTTTCTATCGCAGGCCGATGGATAGGGCGGCGGTCGCCGAACATGATCTGGTCGGTAATCGCATGGCGCTGCCAGAGCGATGCTATGTAGTCAGGCAGTTCACTTAATGATTCACGAAACAGGTAGTTTTCACTGTGGGTACGTTGCCAGTAAGCAATATCGCCAGCGTTGAAGTTAACCTTTACGACGCGGTGCCCGTCCTCTGTCAATCGACGTGCTAAACGTTGATAAAAGGGCGAGCAGACCCCTTGTAAGAATAAGAATGCGCGCTTTGACTTCAACTCAGTGTCTTCCAATCAATAAATTACGGTAAAGCCGGTAGAGGCGCTGCTTCCATGTCAGCGTCGGTTGCTGTGTGCGTGCTTGCTCTAAAAGGCTAATGGCGGTTTCCGCATTACAGAGCTGACGGCTCGAGGGAGCGACGTAGCATGGATACAGAATTAGCGTGCCCGCCACCAATGCTTCCAGCGTTAAGGCGCGAGAGCGGCGCGGGCAGCGCATAGCATCTTGTGTTAATCCCCAGCCTGCGTAAAACGGCATGCCGTAAGTATGTACTTTGCGGTGACGTAATAGCGCCTCAAAGCCTGTCAGCGAACTCATGGTGTGAACCGCATCGACGCGCTCAAGTAGTGTGGTGATTTCCACATGGCTGGCATCCAGATCATACAGGTGTTTAGTATCGGGTTCGAGTGCTCCGATGCGAGCACCGCTGACCACGTCTGGATGTGCCTTATAAATAATAAACGCATGGGGGTGAGTACGGCGCACCTCACGTAAAAGCGCGCTGTTGGTACGAATATGCGGCGAGCCAGTGGCAATGGATGCATCACTCTCAACTTGGCCAGGTACGAGTATTATCAGTCGATTATTGGGCAGCTCAAGAGTATCGTGCCCGCGCACGTTATATTTGGAGAGCTTTAATGCCACTAAACGCTCTCGCAGTTCGCCGGCACGCTCTAGTAGATCATCGCTAAAATCGGCATGCTCAAGCAGCGACTCCAAGTCACTGGGTTGGCTTGGGTCGTAATAAATCCCTTGAGCATCAATGACCAGTGAAAGCGGCTGAGTAAGATCAACCCCCAGGCCTACAGAGCGGATAAAACCATCTTCAATCCGCCACACATGAGGCATCAGCACGGCGTGCTGCTGCTCGAAGGTTTGATCAATACGGCTAGACCACACTAAAAGCTTTTGCGAAGGTGGCGCCTCAGGCAGCGTTTTCTGGTACGTGAGCTGTGCGGCACCGCCTAAAAAGTCATGAATAAAGCGTCGCTTCCACGAGGAGAAGCCACAGCCTATCCACTTGCCGCGTAGCCGTTCCTGCTGGCGCTTTTGGTCGGCAATCAGCGCAATGGTTTCCTCTAGCGTGGCAGGTTTTAGCGTATACGGATTGGCATAGCGCGTATAACGCAGATAAGCCGCCGCGAATACTTCATGGAGCGTGCGTTTTGTATGTCGTCGCGAGCAGGCTAGCCGGTCTTTGGTGAGCCCCCAGCCTGCATAAAAGGGTAGGCCAAAGCAGTGAACGCGCTTGCCAGCCAGCAACGCTTCAAAACCGAGCTGGCTGGTCACGACATACACGGTTTCAACCTGATCAAATAATGCCCAAGGGTTAATGTCTTTACTGATCACGCGGCAGCGGGGGTGGTTTTGCGCGCTGAGCAGGTGACCCCGTTTTTTGCCTGCGATAACATCCGGGTGAATCTTGACCAGAATCTCAGCATTGGGATGGTCGGTAAGCGCTGCGGCCAGCATCTGCTCGAAACTATCCGCATTCGCTCCCCCAAACTCAATAGAGGCATCGCCTGCGGTTTGATCAACAACTAGCACTCTCTCTTGGAGCGAGCCGCTTGAAGCAGGATCTGGCGCGTGGTTGTACTTTGATAGACGATAGCGAGCAAGCTGCTTAACACACCGCTCTGCCTGGTTGATTTCGTCGGTAGTAAAAGTAGCGTTGTTAAGCCAGTTTTCTAAGTCGGAAGGTCGTGAAGCATCGTAATAAATACCGGTGTGATCAACGACCAGGCTATGCCCTTGATAGCCCTCTACTCCCAGCCCAAGCGAGCGCAAAAAGCCGTCTTCCAAGGCAATATAGGGCAGCTGGTGGCGCTTGGCATACCGCCTTGCCTGAAAGCTTGATGGCTTTAATCCCCAGCCAATAACGACATCAGGTTTTTTTTTCAGTGGTCGTAAGTAAGAAAAGTGGCTAAATTCAGGCAGCAAGGCAGGAAGTGCGCTAATTTTTCCGATACCTGATGAGGTAAAACCTGCCGTTTTATTTGCCATGGGTATTGTCATTCGTAACGGAACAAAAAGTTAGGCGAGCGAACATACGTGAAACAGGCCCGCTTATCAATTAGTCACAGCAAGTGCTTACGGGATTACAGAAATTTGTGTTTATAGTCACGAAGCTGAATGATCGTTTAAATTTAATTTAATGCGGCGCGAGAAAATCTGCTGTTTTGATAGGGTGGTGTAATAGAAACAAGGTGTTAGGGCCGTACAGTATACTCCAGACGTATGCTCAAGTTTGGCTTGCCAATTGGGTAATTGGACGTTATTTACCTATAGTGGCGTGGGAAGTACGGTGTAGCGACCACGTTGCCCGCCAAGGGGGGCGATGAATTTGGCGTGTTACTGCCAAGCTGTACACTGGGGCAAGCGCAAACCATTGCGGAGGCACTGTGCCAGGCCGTCAGTGAGGTGTCGGTTGTCCACTCAGGCAAAGGGCGCAACAGCGTGGTGGTCAACGCAGCAACCGACCAGGTGCTTCAGGAACTCTTTGATTAAGTTATTATGTCACGACAGCTACGCTGTCCGGCGTCTGCCTTTCTTGATATTCATTCGATAAACTACCCGCAACCGCAAACTATCAGGGCACGCTGAATTGGCTGAGGCAACACTGTGAACCTACTTGAATTGTTTACTCAAACGCTTGATATCACCTTACCCGTGTTTGCCATGGTTTTTCTGGGGATTGGCCTAAAGCGCCTGGGATGGATTGATCGCACTTTTGTCACCACCGCGTCTGCGTTGGTATTTAAAGCCACGCTGCCCACCTTGATCTTTTTAAGTTTGATTAAAGCCGATATTAGCGTTGCGCTGGATATCTCGTTAATGGTGTTTTTTGCCATCGCCACACTTGGGCAGTTTGTGTTGAGTTGGCTATGGGCACACTTTCGCATTCCCTATGCCGAACGCGGGATTTATGTTCAAGGAGCCTTTCGCGGTAACTGTGGTGTCGTTGGGCTGGCGCTGGCAGCGGGCATGTACGGCAACTATGGGCTTTCAACCGGCAGCCTGCTGGTCGGTGTGGTCATTATTATGTATAACGCGCTATCAGTGGTGGTACTGACCGCTTATCAGACGGAGCAAGCTGCTAACTGGCGCAGCATTCTCAAACATATTGCGACGAACCCGCTGATTATTTCAGTGATCGTGGCCTTGCCGTTTACCGCTTTTTCCATTTCGCTCCCCAGTTGGGTGATGACCTCTGGGGACTATTTTGCGTCGCTCACGCTACCGTTGGCGTTGATCTGTATTGGCGCTACGCTCTCGATGTCCAGCATTCGAGATAAAAGCGACATTGCGGTGAGCTCCAGCATTATGAAGATGGCCATCTTGCCTGTGCTCTCTACCGTAGCTGCCTGGTTGTTAGGCTTTGAAGGCGAGCAGTTGGGCTTGCTGTTCCTCTTTTTTGCCAGCCCCACCGCCGCTGCCAGCTTTGTCATGGTAAAAGCCATGGGCGGCAACGCAGGCCTGGCCGCCAACATCATTGCGATCACCACGTTAATGGCCAGTATTTCGGTAACACTGGGCGTTTTTGCGCTGCGTCTGTTGGGATGGGTGTAAGAAGGACAGAGGCGGGTTGGAGTGTTATCTGTAACACGTTATACTGTGCGGCCCTTCTGCAAGCAAAGTCCCTGTAGCTCAGTAGGATAGAGCAGCCGCCTCCTAAGCGGCAGGTCGCAGGTTCGACTCCTGCCAGGGACGCCAACGGCCATTCTTGAGCAGTCCTGAGAAGGCCAGAAATAGAGTGTAATACTCTGAAAGACATGGTTTTTTAGCTCCTCGTTGTTCCTCAGCATTCCTTCCAAATCCCGCTTCCAAGTGGTATACAGTACGGTATAGACCTCCATTCGAAGACGCTCGGTATACCCGTATGGCGCTAACTATCCGTCAGATAAACGCAACTAAGCCTGGCACGAAATTGTTACCCTTGGAGGGAGCTATCGGTCGTCTGGCGGAAATTTCATCCCGCAAGAGGCTGATGAAATGCCTCAAGGATATGAGCAATAGTGAGGAAATGGCCGCCTTGAGCGCTGAGCTGCCAAGGCTGTTCAGTCGCATTCATGAAGGGACTTACAATGACCATGGTTACATGGCGGGGCTGGGGATCGATGTATCGCTACAGCCAGGAAGCAATATTGATCCATTAATGGATAAGCACAGCCGTAGCCAGGTCAGTCACGAAATCCGACTTCGTCAGCATGCGGCCTTGGGTGAACTGTTGCTGAGTGTCATGCCCAAAGCCAAACCGGTGCCCACTCCGGAGGCTTTACGGACGCCGTCACTGCTCGCCTGCGAAGCTGAAAGAAGGGAATATTCATCGCCCATTTTCTTTAACCGCCGGTTGAAAGAATTAGAAGCTCAAATGGAGTACGTGCCGAGTCAGGCCGACCTCGATAGCGCGTAGCGTATCGGCAAGACTTATACTGATTTAGGTATCCACGCCTCGCCTTTGTGCGGGGCGTTCGCTTGTGGGGCCATGGTTGCGGACTGATAGCGACCTGTGAGGCTTATAGCGGCATAGTGGGCGATGTTGCCAACCCCGTACCCGCTCACCGGCCGCGACCCACGCCGCGCACTCGACACCCCGCCCCGCCCGCGCGCTAAATGGTGTGGTTTTATGCACTCCTTCGCTCGCCGCCAAGCCGCGCCACTGCTGGGCTGGTTGGTGAAAAATGGGTGCATGAAAATTATGCGAATTCATGCGGGGTTATGCAGTTTTAACGAATAGGATGGGGAGCAACAATCTAGAGCTAGGCTATCTGCTGGCCGATAGCTAAACAGGACATTCCTGACAAGACCCTGAAGAGCCAAAGCCTTCCACAAAGACGCGGAGCAGGGTGGCCTAAAGTCGCAGCTAGACGGGTTGCACCGGTGTAAAGGAATGGGCAATACTGCTAAAAATAATTAAAGTAGAAATCAGGGGTTTATGAGTTTCAATTTGCTTGCGGCCAGGGTTTGCAAATCACCAGCCACCGAAGGTGGTGCCGATGTGCGATGTCATTGTTTGATTACAGAAGCTTGCAGTTCTTCTGGTTCAGTAACCTTTACACTTCAATTGTCGACCCTGAGCGGACGTGCCAGGAAAGGCAGTAGGCGCGCAAATTTTCAAATATATAGCCTAATGGAAATTAATAGCCCAAAATATCATGGGCTTGGGAGAATCTTGCAGGCTGCATTTGCCGGGTAAAAGTGCCAGCAAGTTCATTCAATCATAAAACGCGCCGTCTAATACGCTGTTGAACTAAACCGCTTCGCGGTAGCTGTCGACGAACCACGTTTTTCGCCTCATCGGGCCACACTGTTGATTGACCCACGTGGGTCAAACAACAGGAGTGACGACGATGACTGCCTTGCGACAGAAGATGATCGCGGCCATGCGTCAGCGTGGCTTTGCGCAACGTACCCACAACACCTACCTGATGGTGGTCACTGATCTGGCACGTTATTTCCACCGTCCGCCAGACACGTTGAGTACCGACGACCTGCAACACTTCTTTAATCACTTGGTTCAGGAGCGCGGTTTGTCCGCCGCCAGCTGCCGTGTCTACCTGCACGGCGTACGGTTCCTGTACCTGCACGTGTTGCAGTGGCCTTCGTTTGATGTGCCGCTCACCGTCCCCAAAAAACCGCAGCGGATTCCAGAATTGCTGACTCGCGACGAGGTTCGGCGGATCCTGGCCGCCTGTCAAAACCCCAAGCATCGCATGATGCTCGAACTGTGCTACGGCTGTGGATTGCGTGTGACCGAGGTCTGCCACCTGCGAGTCAGTGACATCGACAGCCAGCGTTACCAACTCCGTGTGACGCAGGGCAAGGGCGGCAAGGATCGTATGGTGCTACTACCGGTGACCCTGCTTGATCGCTTGCGCGATTACTGGCGCGCCTACCGGCCCGTCACATGGCTGTTCCCGAGCGCTCTGTTTCCCGATCAAGCCCTGCACACCAGTGCGCCGCAGAAGGCCTTTACCCAAGCCAAGCGCCTGGCCGGAGTCGAGCGGGTGGGTGGCATCCATGGTCTGCGCCATGCCTATGCCACCCATGTCCTGGAGCAGGGCCTGCCCGTTCATCAGCTCCAGCGGCTGCTGGGCCACCGCAACCTCCAGTCGACGATGCGCTACCTGCACTGGCTACCGAACCAGCAAGGGGGAGATCAGTGTCATATTGACCTGGTGGCCGCCTTGGAGGTGAGCCATGACTAAGGCCGCTACCTTGCAGCAGGCGCTGATCCGCTTCCTCGATCCAACCGGTCTTGATCGCCAGCGCCAACGGGTGTGTACCCATCTGCTGGCCTGCCGAACGGAGGCGATGGGCGGGATGATCTTGCAGTGCTCCGACTGCGCCCACGTACAGCCACGCTACTTTGGCTGTCGCGATCGTCACTGCCCACAGTGCCAAGGCCGTGCCATGGAGCAATGGGCTGAGCGTCAGCAGGCCAATATCCTGCCGGTGCGCTATTACCACGTTGTATTCACGCTACCGCACAGCCTTAATGGCTGGGTTCAGCTTCATCCCGAGGTGATTCACCGGTTGCTGTTCCAGAGCGCCTGGCAAACGCTACGCACTTTTGGACGAGACCCCAAACGCCTTGACGGCGAAATGGGGATGATCGCCGTGCTTCACACCTGGGGCCAGAACCTGAGCCAGCATGTGCATCTGCACTGTTTGGTTCCAGGCGGTGCCTTGAGCGACGATGGCCGCTGGCATAGGGCACATAGCAACTACTTGTTCCCGGTGCGGGCCTTGTCACGCCACTTTCGCGGGCACATGGTGAGCGCTCTGCGCAAGGCCGCCAATGCAGGCGATCTCCACCGAGTCACCCGGCCCGGTGATGTTGATGCTCAGCTGAACACGCTGATGGCCACTGAATGGGTGGTTTACAGCAAGGACTGCCTTGAACACACCCATGCGGTGGTTCGCTACCTGGCGCGCTACACGCGCCAGATCGCCATCAGCAACGCGCGCATCCTCGCTGTCGATGACCATCAGGTGACCCTACGCTACAAGGACTATCGCGACCACGACCGGCACAAGTCACTCACCCTCAATGGCGAGGAGTTCGTGCGCCGCTTCTTGCTCCATGTCCTGCCCAAGGGACTGATGCGGGTGCGTCACTACGGTTTTCTGGCCAATCGCTGCCGTCGGCAACGACTGGCGCGGATCCGCCAAGCGCTAGCGGTTGCTGAGCAAGCCCCAAATGTCGATACAGCCGCCAGCGATGTGGAGCCAACCTACACCTGTCCACACTGTCGGCAGCCGACATTGCGGATGATCGGGACGCTCACTCCCCAGCGGCCCATCCATGATCAGCCGCCTAACCACAAGGAGCAACGCTATCGAGCATGATGTAACGCTATACGACGACAACGGACTAGGCTAACCGGCCCACTCGCGGGTCGCGGCTACGTTCGTCTCGGTGATGGATTTTAGCCATCAAGCGCGCTACATTGGGTTAACTTAGGTTCGGGGGGGGCACTGAAATGATGGCGAATCTCACCACTAGAGCGCGTTACCACAGAATGCCTATGCACGGTTTGTTGCCTCCGGCCACATGCCCGTCAATACAATCCCCTATTAAATAGCCGCCTGATGGACGCGCCTTAGTCCAACAGGCATTTATGCGCCATGCTCCGCACGGCGAATAAATGCTTCACTGTTAGCCGTCATAGGAATCGCCGTGCCGATATCAAACAATGACCAAGACGAGTTCGCCGCCTACTTGGCTCGCTATGTCTCTGGTGCCAACCCGAAGAACGCATTAACCCCGGAGCAGGCCGCTCAAGGTGCTCATTTATGCTTCGTGAATACGAATGAATTGCTTATTGACGCGCGGATTCTGGCCAAGGAAGGGCGCCTATGCCGAGCGCTTTCCGTTACGGTACTGGCGTTAGAGGAATTGGCGAAAATCTCCGAATTGTACCGAGTGGCAATTGAAAGCCAGTTGTCCTCGGATGCCGTGGACTGGAAGGTATTCTGGAAAGAGTTTAACTATCACAAGCCAAAGCAGAAACGCGCCACGGCATACGGAAATGTGATCAGAGGTGTTGTGGGAGAAGGCAATGGCTTGGGCAATCCATTACCTTATAAGTCATACTTTTCAGACGATACGTTTGGGCATTTGGACAAAGCGAAACAGAAGAATTTTTATGTCGATTTCGCTGGCGGAAAGTTTGTCGCCCCGAGAAATGACGACAATACCAAAAAGATTCTTGCAGAGCTATATGGCTTTGTGAGCGAGCGGATAGACACGTTTGGTTCCTGGCATTCCTCAATTGATCGCAACGTGACTTTTTTTGAAGTTACTACCAAGCAAGCCAAGTCTTTCTTGGAGAGTGCTGCTCTCGCTGATTCAGGGCTAACTTCGCTCAATGGATGGGCTAGCACTTTTACTCCCGAGGAGGTTCAGGCGGATATTATCCGGCTAGCATGCTATCGATCATCTGGCGGGGTGCCAGACTACTACAGTTTCACCCCGGAAATGGAGTCAGTTCGCGGCCTAACCGCCGAAAATCGTGAGGCAATTTTGGCCGGGGTGGTTGGTGCGCTAGAGGCTCGCATGGATACTGGTGAGGTTTTGCCGCAGTTTGGCAATCGTGCATTTTGTATGTTCAAACTTATGATCCACTATGGGCAAAACAATCTTTCCAAGAGCGAGTTCAACAATATTTTTCCGAAACTCGCAAATGCTGGCTAACACCTATGAGCCTTCTGCCTGTCAATAGGCCGCAGCATTTTTTATTGGCCGCGTAAGCGGTCAATCTCAAGTCCCTGAGCCAGTGATCCTACTTCATCTGTCATCGTTGGCTGTTGGTGGCTTACAGCAAACACCTATTGAGGCTCTCTAACGTGGTAGTTCACCACTGCCAAACCGGGTTGCTCCTTGCAGGTGGGGCTGGGGCACTAGACATTCATCGGTTAACCAGCATCTGTCCTATTCAAAAAGCGGGTTACTTTACAGTCCCAGTTAGTTTCAGGTTCAGCGCCGGTGTAAGCCCACTCGATCAGGGTGCTGATGCACGCCAGCAGGATGGATAATCAAAGCGACGGGCTTCGAGTTGGGTGTAGAAGTCGGGTTTCAGATCTCAAGATCAGTCAGCAGACACCCTGTTTCAGCACACTCCATGATGATCCAGTTAGACGTTGATCATCATCCTGCTGCGTGACTAACTCCTTAAAAAGCGTTGTTCATCAAACACCTTTTCGTTCTTTAACATGAAATAGACTGCACGCCCCAACTTGTGGGCCAGGGCCGATAAGGCTTTGGCTTTACCCATGCGTTTCTGGAAGCGTTGCAACAGTTTTTGTGCACCTGGATTGCCGCGCAGATAAAGCACCGCAGCCTCAGAAAAAGCCCACTTTAGATGGGCATTACCAATCTTGTTGCCCTGGGTGCCATAGGTCTTACCGGCCGATTCGGCTTTGCACTTGATCAGTCGGGAATAGGAGGCAAACTTCTGAACAGATTCAAAACGTCGAATATCACCCACTTCATACAGAATGGTGAGGGCCAGAATACGGCCAACGCCGGGAATGGTTTTTAATAAGTGGTAGTAGGTCGGCTGATGCTTTTTGGCCTGCTTTTCCAATAGCCATTCCACCTGGCTTAGTTCCCGGTGGTAGCACTCTAAAACGGCCATATCTAGATCGATATTGCGCTGAACGAGCGGGTCATCAAAGGTTCTGCCCAATTGTTCTCTGGCACTGACATTTTTTAAATTGACCTTGTTGGGTGGCAGGTTGTACTGACTCGTTGTGTTGACAACATGAGCTTTGAGATCAGCGCCGTGGCGAACGAGCCCAGTTCGGCGGCGAAGCAGGTCACGGGTAGCTCGCATGCTGCGTGGGTAGACATAAGCGAGGGGAAAATTACCGCCTCGAATAAGCGCCGCAATTTTGTAAGAATCCACGCGGTCATTCTTGGTTTTACCGCCATGAATGGCCTTCATATAAAGGGCATGACCGAGAATGAAAGCAATGCCCTGGTCTTCACAGAAATCAGCGATCCAGTACCAGCAGTGCATGCATTCAACCCCGATGACCAGATCGTCCAGGTAAGGTTCGATCAGATGAAGCAGAGGTTCTGGTTTGGCTGGAATCTCTTTATGCAGAAGGGTTTCGCCCTGCTGATCCAGGATGCAGACATACAGGCTACGGGCATGCAGATCAATTCCACAGTAGTGACGATGAGTGCTATTGTAAAAATTCATTGAGTCTTCTCCTGTTGGGTTTGGTCGCCTTTTCAGCTTAGCCAAACAGCTGAGCTGGGGGAGAAGGCTCAATGAGTATCAAGGCAATGCACGCGACAAGCGCGTGATTGCGACGTTATGCATAATAAGGGGATTGAGTGTGCCGAAAGATGATCATTTTGTAGCCCAAACCTACCTAAGGGGTTTCGTTGACGACGAAGGAAATCTCACGCCTTACTATAAGAATGGGCGAGTTATCGTCGGCAAGAAAAAAACACCGCGACAGGTTTGTTATAAAACTGACGGCGATTCCAATAGTTATTTCGATAACCCGAGGATATTAGATGAATATCTACCTCATATTGAAAATCCTTGGGCTGATAATGTAACAAAACTAGAAGCGGGTAGAGTGGATGCAGATTGTAAGTATGAAATCGGGGCATATATCTCTTTTTTAAGATCCTGCACTCCAACTGCCAAAAGACTTGGCGCTGACATGATCAGCGCAAACATGCAACCTTTGGTTAATAGAACTCTTGCTGAGCACTTTCACGAACTTGGAGAAACTACAGACGAAATCCGGTCGGCTATTAAAGATGCAATGGACAATCGGGAAATTAGATCAGTAGTGGATGAGGAATATGTGCACGCCATATCTATACAGCACTTGATTCATTCAGCTTATAGGTTTTACTGCTCTCATTGGCTCGTGTTATTAAATGAAACAGGTATTCCATTTGTAACCAGTGACAATCCAGCTGGTCTTTATTACAATGGAGGGGAACCACAGTACGCTACTATTTTTGTGCCGCTTTCACCGACATTAGGTGTATTTATAAAGCCCGACTTAACAATTGCGAAACCAACGATTGAAGATGTTGAAAGGTATAGTCATTCAGGCGATGATTATGCTCACCCAAAGGAAAGGTTCGTTGCAACCCTGAATGAGTTAACAATTAGGAGTGCGGAAAATACTGTGCTTCATTCAGCCATTGATGAAGACTTAGAATCTTTGGTTGAAGCGAATCGAGATTGGAGGGTTCAAAACCAAAACTTCGAGCTGCCTTATGAAAACGGAATGTTTATTATCAATAGGCAGCGTGCCTGTAAAAATGCATAGCAAGGTGCTGCTAGAGACAAGACTACGTAGCGCTTCGTTTTGCTCCAGAGGACGCGTTAGCTGTTTCCTAATGATCGAGGTTCCTGTGAAAATTGAAAATGCCAAGATTGAAGACTATCAGAAGTATCTAAAGGAAAAGTCTAGGCCTCCGAGTAGAGGGGGGAATACAAAGGCTCTTCATGCTCACATACTTGTCATTGATGGAAAACAGTATAGTTTTCTTGCGTTAGGCTCACAGCAATGGGTGTTTAAAACCGATCTTGTGAGTTTTGAGTATGAATTAGATGGCCAGTATAGGAATGTCGATAAAGAAACAATCGTTACTATTGATAAGTCGGGAATCAAAGTGATAAGGGGTAATCGAGGTTTTAAAAAACAGCTTCGTACCGCAGACACTCGAATGCCAGTTAGTCGACGAGAAATGAACAGTTAACAAATGCAGGCACGGTGACGGCTTTTCGTTGCGGCTGCGACTTCACTACAAAGCTGCGCGTGCTGCGGGCGTTAAGTTTTCAGTGATTTAGCCAGGAGGCAACATGGGAGCATATTTTACGAGTTCAGGATTTAGTAGCTGCGAGGTAGGTGGCTTTGTCGCCACTGCTTTGCTTCACGATCTTCGAGTCAATAACTTTACCTTTACTAATTTCCCCGAGATTGATGTCGCTTGGGATGTTGACAACTTCCACATAACCCTGAAAGTTCAAGGGGCTAGCAGCTCAACTTTCAGTTTCGGTTATAAAACTGTCATTGCTGAGGTTAAGCGCTTCCGAGACAAAAAGGAGGTAAGCGCTCAGGTTTTTGATGTGATCCAAAAGCATGCTGCCGAATTAGAAGGTGAGGTATCAAAAACTTAACAATCGCAGGCGCAGAGACATCTTTTCCTTTGCGGTTGCGCCTCCACTACAAAGCCGCGCGTTCAGCGGGCGTTATACACCAATGGATAATGTGCTATGACCAATACTGAAAAGCAGGTGCGAAAAGTACTTATTCGCGTAGCACGTGGATCTTTTCAGACTCATCATTTTCGTAAAATCACTTATAAAGAGCTTTGGTTGACCCAGTATCCCAACGGAAGTTGGGGCCAGGGGCATACGTCTGAGGTCGTGGAGTGGATTGTCAATATCTCGGATAGAGATACAGCCAAAGGCCTGCCGCCCCTTAACGCTATAGTGGTGAGAAAAGATACATCCGAGCCTGGGAAGGATTGGAAAACTTGGCATAAAAGTGTCGGTAGTCTTTATGAGTCACAAGCACATGCGCAGGCGGCGTGTTGGGCATACTGGCCCTGCAAAAGCATAGTCACGCAGTACCGCAGGGGGAGTTGATACCTAACGAATCGCTGCCGTTGACCGCCAAAGCGCTGTCGCGCTTTGGTTCCATCCGCGCTCCGGCGTCAACTAAGTTAATGCGTTAAAGCGCTATATTAATGGCTCATAGAAGACCGCTCTTGGCAGTAAGCAGTCCTGCAACAAACATAATTATCAGTGATTGATGTTATCCAACAATACGTTGTTAGCGGGTTGCAGATGGGAGTGCTGGTATACGTGGTGGTATATTTCGCTTTATTTTTTCTTTTTTATTTATTTAAAATTATTATGTTATGTGAGTTTTTCGACTCCTGCCAGGACACCAAACCCTACCCCAAGCAACGCTCAAGAAACCCTAAAAACCGATGATCATTAGCGTAGGCAATATGCATACGCATGGACGATGCATCCGGCCCATTGGGGCGTAGTGAAAAGATGCTGCCAGGGGCGATGAAAATACCTTCGTCCGAGGCTTTTTTGGCTAGTTGCATTGCGTCAATGTTGTTCGGCAGGCGCGCCCATAAGTAATAACCTTCCCCTGGCCCCTCTATATTCTCAAGCCCCACCTCTTTCAACGCGGTAATGGTACTGGCGCTGGCCTTGGTAATGCGTTCGCGAAGCTGTACTAGGTGGCGGCGGTAACGCCCGTGGTTAATCATGTCGTGAATTAGGCGCTCGCTGAAGGTGGAACTGTTAACGACGGTAACCATTTTGATATCGGTAAGCGCATTAACCAGCGCAGGGTTTGCCGCTAAATAGCCCGAGCGAATGCCAGTGGAAAGGGTCTTGGAAAACGTGCCTACGTAAATCACGCGACTCAGGTCATCCAGTGCCGCCAGGTGGGCGCTTCCTCGGTGGAGCAGGTCGGCAAAGGCGTCGTCTTCTACCAGTATCAGGTTGTAGCGCTCCGCGAGAGTCAGTAGCCGGTACAGCTGATTAAGCGAAAGGGTAGAACCTGTCGGGTTATGGGCATTGGGCTGTAGAAAGAAAACATTGGGACGATATTGAATAATTTTGCGCTCAAGGTCATCAAGGTCCAACCCTTCGTGGCTGCGCGAAACGCCAATCAGCTTCGCCTTGGCCAGGCGCAGCTTGCCGAACAACGGGTAATAGCCGGGTGTTTCCACCAGAACTCGGTCACCCGGGGCGATCAGGTGGCGAATAATAAGATCGAATGCGTGATTAGCGCCGAAGGTCAGCAGTACTTGTTCATGGGAGGCGTGAATGGAGCGCCCGGCCAACACCCTGGCAATCGTTTCACGCAGTGGGAGATACCCTTGTGGGGCACCGTACTCGATATCATCATTGCCGATGGATGTTAATCGCTTGGCCTGACGCGCAAGCGCCGCGCCGCCCATCCAACTGGCGGGCGCCCGGCCGTCGCCTACCCGCACCTGAAAATTACCTACCAACTGCTCTCTCAGAAGCGAGACGCTATCAACGGCTTCATTTAGCTCGTGGGTCTTTTCCAGCGCTTCAGGCGTGGGTGGCTGCGTAACAAAAAAGCCGGCTCCTTGCCGGGCGCGCAACCTACCCAGTGCAATCAGCTGATCATAGGCATCAACAATCGTGTTTTTTGAAACCCCATGCTGGCGGGCGGCTTTGCGTATAGAGGCGAGCCTGGCACCCGGTGCTAGGCGGCCTTCTTCGATAGCCTTGAGGATGGTGTCAGCCACGTGCCTGGATTTCGACATGGTAGGTGTCTCCCGAAAACGGGCTAAACCCAACCCGGTGAAATCAGTGTACCTGTCTTTCGATGGGTACAGTACCTCGTACAATCTCGCTAACTGTACCTGTCAGTAATCAGCAAGTTTACCCATCATGAGCGGCATTAAAAAAGAAACATCCATAATAAATTCAAGGAGACACGCTATGGCTGAGCGAAAGAACCGGTTTCTTAATGTGTGGGATGACACGGTGAGTGGGAGAGACCTCCTGCTGTCACTGTGTATTTCTACGCCGTTAACACTAGGCGGCTATCTGCTTGCCCCGGCGCAGCCTCCGCTTCCACTTATTCTGGGGCTAAGCGGCGCTATTCTGGGGTTCTTCATCAATGCGCTGCTGTTTCGCCCTAAGCGGCAGCTGCAAACCGGTGAGGAGAAGTAGTAATGGATCCCGTCTTATTACTTCAAATGCTGGCGGCTGCGATCATTGCCGTCATCGTTTATACCGCTATCGGCGTTGCGCCGGGTACTGATGAAACCGCCGTACTGGCCCCGGTAACCTTGGCGCTGGTGGTCGCAGGTATACCGCTTCCCGTGGTGCTGGCTTTCTTTATGGCGGCAATCGTTGCCAAGAAGCTGACCGACTCCATCCCCGTTTCGGTAGCCGGTATACCGGGCGGGGTGATGTCGGCCCCTATGGTCGAACACGCCCTGATTCTAAAGCGGGAAGGGCACGCCACCCTGGCGATTCGTAAAATGGCGTCCGGTTCGGTCATTGGTACGCTCGTCGCGATACCCATCAGCCTGTTCCTCGCCTTTCTGTTAACGCCGCTAGCCGATGTGCTTGGCCAGTACGCTAGCCAGATTTTCTTTGGTGGTGCCGTATTTCTGGCGCTGATGAGCAAGGAGAAAGTCATCAGTCTGATCAGTATTGTGCTGTTGGCGGCTCTGATTCAGGGGTTACGGCACCTGTATTGGGGGATGGGCGTCATTCCAGAAGGGCAGACGGTATTCATTTCGTTCTTTTTGGGCATCACCATTGGCCCGATGATGTTTAATCTGGCGCAGCTTACGGTCAACAGTGAGCGCCATAAAATGGCGGAGTCTGAGCCCAAGCAGATCCATATCTACGGTGACGATGACAAAGGGCAGCTACCCAATCCGTTCCGTATCCTGACGCGCCAGGAAACCGCCTCGGCCGCGGCAAGCTCGGTGCTGGGATCGGTTACGTTCTTCATGAGCCCAGTGGGCATCACGATCTTTCTGGGCGAAGTAATGTCGAGTTGGGTGAAGGGCACGGTCAATAAGGCCAGCCGAGCGCTCTCTTCAATGGATGCGGTCACCAATGCTTCTTACATCGCGGGCATCTTGATTCCCCTGGCGGCGCTGGGCATTCCGATGAGTCCCATGGCGATTGGTCCGGGCAATGCCTTCTTCAACGCACCGCCGGTGCTGACGCTTGAGCAGAACGCTCACCACTTGATGAGTTTTTCTGAAATTACCATCGCCAGCATTTTGGGCGCCGGTGTCGCTTTGCTGATTACCTACCCGATTGCGGTTCGGTACGCGCGGCGTATCTGCATCTTTGTCTTCAAGCACATTCCCCACGAAGCGTTTCTGGCGATGTTCTTCTCGCTGGTCATGCTGCTCGCCTATATGGATGCTGGCGTAATGGGCATTTTGGGCGTGATGGTGTTGGCACTGATGGCGGGCCTGCTCAACCGGTGGGGCGTCAACTACGGTGTGCAGTTCATGACGCTATATGCCGCACCCTGGATTTTAGGGCTGCTTGCTTAATACGCTTGGTCCATGCCTGAAGCATATGCAGCGTCTTGGTAAACCGCCTGCTTCAGGCACATTTACTTATTCAACCTCAATTGATCAGAGGCATTATCAATGGCACACAGCACATCACGCATTCCCGGTTTTTATCAGCTTTCCCCCAGCGAGCGGCTTGATAAAGTCATTGAAATAGCCGGGCTTGGCAACGAGGTTCGCGCGCATTTTTCCGATACGGGCAATATTTCGTCAGCCACCGCCGATGCCATGATCGAGAACGTCATCGGTACGCTGAACCTGCCCATCGGGGTTGCTACCAATCTGGTCATTGATGGCGAGGAACAGCTGGTGCCCATGGCGACCGAGGAGTCCTCCGTGGTCGCTGCCGTGTGTAATGCGGCCAGGCAGTGTCGCGCCTCGGGCGGGTTTTATACCGATACGTCAGAACCCATCATGATTGCACAGGTGCAATTACTGGATGTGCCCAATCCTGAGTTTGCGCGCCTCCGGCTGCTTTCCGAGTTTGAGCAGGTAAAAAGCATTTGCGATGCAACCGACCCGGTGTTGCTGCAGCACGGGGGCGGTTTTCGCGAGCTGGAAGTGCGCGTGCTCGACAACATGCTGATCGTGCATCTGCTGGTGGATGTGCGTGACGCCATGGGCGCTAATGCCGTCAACTCGATGGCGGAAGCCGTCGCACCTTCTCTGGCACAGTGGAGTGGTGGACGTAGTTGCCTGCGTATTCTTTCCAACCTTGCGGATCGGCGCATTGCGCGTGCGCGTGCTACCTGGAAACTCGAAGACCTTGGCGGCGAGTCGGTACGTGACAGCATGCTTAATGCGTATCGCTTTGCTGATCAGGACCCTTATCGGGCAGCCACCCACAACAAAGGCATCATGAACGGGGTGAGTGCTGTCGTGCTGGCAACCGGTAACGATACCCGTGCGGTGGAAGCGGGCGCGCATGCCTACGCCGCGCGTACCGGGCGCTACCGTTCCTTGACACATTGGGAGGCTGATAGCGGAGGGAACCTGACCGGTACCCTGGAAATGCCCATGCCGGTAGGCCTGGTGGGCGGTGCTACTCGCTCGCACCCCAGTGCTCGGCATTGCCTGGATATTCTGGGTGTAAAAACAGCGGATCGCTTGGCGCGTATCATCGTCGCAGTAGGGTTGGCGCAAAATTTTGCCGCCATGAAGGCGCTGGCAACCACAGGTATTCAGAAAGGCCATATGGCGCTGCACGCCAAGAATATTGCAGTGATGGCCGGGGCCGAAAATGAGGAAGTTGACCGGATAGCGGCGCTGCTTGTGGATGGCGGTAAGGTGCGTGTGGATATCGCCCAACAGCTTCTTGAACAGTTGCGTAACGGATAAGGAGAAGACATGACTTTGCCATCCTCTGTGCGTCTGGTCGAGGTCGGCCCGCGCGACGGTTTGCAAAATGAACAGGCGCGCGTGCCGACTCATCTGAAACTTGCGTTTATCAAGCGCTTGGTGGAGGCGGGCTGTGCCAATATCGAAGCGACGAGCTTTGTGTCGCCCCGCTGGGTGCCGCAAATGGCCGACCACAGGGAAATAATGCAGGGCGTTGAGCCGCGCCCCGGCGTTGTCTATTCAGCCTTGACGCCTAACCTGAAAGGCCTGGAAGCGGCGATTGAGTGTGGTGTTGAAGAGGTCGCTGTATTTGGTGCAGCGAGCGAAGCCTTCTCGCAAAAGAACATAAACTGCTCTATCGCCGAGTCGCTCGAGCGCTTTGAACAGGTGGTCGACCGTGCGCGCCAGGCCGGGCTGCGCGTGCGGGGGTATGTTTCCTGCGTGCTTGGCTGCCCTTATGAGGGAGAGATCGAGCCTTTACAGGTGGCGCGGGTGGCCAAGGCGCTATACCAGATGGGCTGCTATGAGGTATCGCTGGGCGATACGATTGGCACCGGCACGCCATCCAAAGCCAAGCGTATGCTGGCAGCTGTTGCCGCCCAAGTCCCGGTGAATAATCTGGCCGCTCACTTTCATGATACCTACGGCCAAGCACTTGCTAATCTCTATGCGGTGCTGGAAGAGGGAGTAAGCGTTATTGATAGCTCCGTCGCCGGTTTGGGTGGCTGCCCCTATGCCAAAGGGGCTTCTGGCAATGTGGCCAGCGAAGATGTGGTGTATATGCTTGAAGGTTTGGGTATTGCGTCAGGCATCAATTTAAACGCGCTAGCAAGAACGGGGGATTGGATCACGCAAGCGATCAACGCCCCTAACCGGTCACGCGCGGGCAGCGCCTTGATGGCAGCGGGGATGTAACGGCTTGGCTGTTCTCCCTTGGCCCAGGAAAGCCAGAATATTGACTATAGTGAACCAGGCGCAGGCGTTCTTGGACGCCGACGCCAATGAACGCTGTTCAACACATTGACGCAAAGGGAGGCGCGAATGGCTCGTTATGGCCTGTTGGTTTTGATAGCAATTGCACTGGCTGGGTGTTCAACGCAAGGTACGGCGGATGGTGCACAAGAAGCACACCGCTATGCCGTTGAATACTGCGAACGTGAGGGTGGGGAAGTGCGCAGTCGTGAATCTGGCGGTACTCAACGTGACTACTGCCATTTAGTTGAAGGCCGTGTCGTTGAAGTGAATATGCTGTATCGAACCGAAGGGTTGAGAAACGACTGATACACAAGGTGGGCGTTCTCTGTGCTGGCCCATTTCGGCATTAGGGTTAATGCGGCTCCCCTGAATAGGCGCACTCAGGTATGCTCGTCGCCTACTTATTACCTCGTCGCTTTTTCAAGGACACTGCCCATGTTGTCGCCTAACCGTATCGCCAGTGCATCGTTGGCGGGTTTACTTGCTGTACTTCCTGCCACGTTATTAGCTCAGGAGGCGCATATTGGTAGCGTGCGCACCGAGTTCAGAATGCTGGGGCCAAACAATACCATTGAAGTCGAGCGGTTCGATGACCCGAAAGTGCAGGGTATCTCCTGCTATATTTCCTACTCCCAGATTGGCGGAATTTCAGGCGCGATTGGGCTTGCTGAAGAAGCCAGCGAAGCAAGCGTGGCCTGTCGGCAAACGGGCGAGATTGTTTTTAATCCCGATGAGATAGTTCCGCAAGAGGTGGTGTTCACCCAGCGCCGCTCGGTGCTCTTTAAGAATATGCGCGTAGTGCGCATGCATGATACTGAAACACAAACCTTTGTGTATCTGACCTATAGCACCAAGCTGGTGGATGGCTCGCCAAAAAATGCGGTTACCGCTGTGCATTACGGCGATCTAACGCCGGGCACACGCTGATAAAAAGTAGCCCTGTTAATAGCCATGAGCTAATAGTCTTGAAGATCGCGCTTTTATAAACCGCTATCCTGTTTGGAGCGGGGAAGGCGCTGGGCATTGCCTAATTCTGTGCCCAATATGTGACGTAAAAGGCTTATGTTAGCCTGGTTACCCTATACCGATATCGACAAACAGATGCTTTACTCTTCCCCGTGAGAAGCGATTTATTGACGCAGCTCATGCCATGGCTTGCCGAAACCTGATATTTTAAAGGTGCATTTAAAATGAATCTTTAAGCTATAGGGAAGAGGCCGCCATGCTCACACCGGCACAAGAACAGATCATTGCTGCTACAGCCCCCGTTGTGGCTGAGCATCTCGATACGATTACCCAGCGCTTTTATCCGTTAATGTTTGAGCGCTATCCTGAGGTGAAGTCACTTTTCAACCAAACGCATCAGCAAAATGGCGGGCAGCCACGAGCGCTGGCAGGTTCCATTCTGGCGTATGTGCAGGTTCGCCAAAATCCTGAAACGGCGCGCCACATTATGGAAACTGTGGTTAACAAGCATATCTCGCTGGATATTCAGCCGCATCAGTACCCGATTGTTGGGGAATGCCTGATGGAGGCTATCGGTGAGGTGCTGGGCGATGCGGTGACGCCTGAAGTTGCGGATGCCTGGGGGGCGTTGTACCAAGAGCTTGCCGCTTTGTTGATCGAGCTTGAAGAGCAGCGCTATCAGGAGTTCGAGCAGCGCCTTGGCGGCTGGCGCAGCACGCGGCGCTTTCGTATTGAAAAAATACAGCAGGAGAGTAGCGTTATTCGCTCGTTCATCCTGGTGCCTGAAGATGGCGGCCCGGTCGCAAACTATACGCCCGGCCAGTATATCGGCGTTAAGCTTATGATTGATGGCGAGCCGGTACACCGCCATTACAGCTTGTCAGGTATGCCGGATGGGCGTTCTTACCGCCTTTCTATCAAGCGTGAACCTCACGGGCTTGCCAGCCGCTATTTTCACGACCATCTAAACGTAGGCGATACGATTGAGTTGCTGCCGCCAGCGGGTGAGATGACACTCGTGCCGGGCGATGAGCCTCTTTTGTTGGTCAGCGGCGGCATCGGTCAAACGCCCTTACTGCCGATTGCTCAAGAGGCGTTGCAGCAAGGCCGTAAGGTTGCTTATCTGCATGCCGCGATAGATGCTGAGCACCGTGCCTTTGCGACCACGCTACAGGAATTGGCACACGCGTATCCTGAGCAGTTAAGCGTCGTCACCGTATTTGAGCAGGATGACAGCGGTGACTACCAGGGGCGTATCAGTGATGAGCTTTTGGCGAAACATATCGTGTCCGGCGAGCGCTGTTACTTTGTCGGGCCTCATGGCTTTATGAGTGCGGTGGATAAAAGCCTGACTCGCTTGGGCGTGCCCGAGTCACATCGCCACTTCGAACACTTCGGCCCGGCGAAGGCGTTAGACATCGCTTAGTCGAATAGCACCGAACCGCCTCCTTCGCCGTGGGGGAATGCGAAAGAGGCGGCCTTGGTTTTAGAACATCGTTAATCAGCTATGCCAAAGCGGTTCTGGAAAAAGGGATTATGAAAAAAGGATCATGAAAAAGGAGTTATGAAAAAGGAGTTATGAAGGAGTGGCATTGACGGGGGAAGGTATGTGTTCTTCATTGGGCCATGCGGTAACGACAACTTCATAAATGCGCCAGTCGTAATTATTAAGGTGCTGAGAGGCTTCTTTCAGATGCTGTGCCAAATCATCATTACTATGCGGGGTGACAAAGGCCTCGCCGCTGAAGATTGGGCCTTCTTCACGTAAGCGTACCGAGGCGGCGGCTACCCAAGGCATGGCGCAAAGCTCGGCCTCAAGTGCTTCTTCCATGTGCTCCGGCTTTTCGCGAGACGTAAAGTGAGGGCGGCGATCAAGCAGGTCGCCTATGGCTTCCTTTAAATTGGTAATGCCATCCTTGGTAACGTCCAGGGCAATAATGGCCGCAGCAACTGCGTCTGCCCACCAAAAACCGGCCCCTACGCCCAGCACGCCTACAATGGCAGCCATCCCGGTCATCCAGTCAGCTTTGCTCATTTTACCATCCGCAAAGACGGTTTTCTCATGCACTTTAGCGGCGGCTTTGGTCTGTAAACGCCCGATAATAACCGGCGGAATGACACTGTAGATAAGCACGCCAACCATCACCCAGCCCATCCATATCGTCTCACCAAACAGCGTGATGGCGCCGATACTGGGGTGCTCCTGGTGGGCAAGCTTTAGCAACGAGTCTCCTAGTAAAAACAGGCCCATCGCGCTTAGTGCAGTGGCGGTGCATAAAAAGGCAATGATAGTGGCGCGTTGATACCCATAAGGATAGGTCTTATTAGGCGGGCGATTGCGAAACCGGACGGCCAGCAAGAAAGCGATAGGCGGAATGAGCGAAAGCATGTCTTCCAGCCATGCGACTTTCATTGCCTGGCTGTTACCCAATACCGTACCGAGTATCGCTACAATGGAAAGACGAAACGCTAAATTCCACCACTCAAGGCGGATCAGATAGTCGAGACCTTGCTGCTTCTCTGGAGGCAGGTGATAAAGCTTGCGTATTTTCATTGTTCAGCCTCCAGCTGTTGAAGGCGTTGTTCAATACCGGGGTAGCTATTTAAATGGCGCTGTACGACCAGCATCCAGGCATTTTCTCCTTTGGGTAGCGCCATAACATGCTGGTCGGTGGTGATTTTCCACTCTCCAACCTGATAGTTATGCGCATGCAGCCACCAGGAGGGGTTGGCAACTGCTTGGTTTAGTGCATCAAGATCGGAAGTGGGGCGGGGAATCGCGCCCTCTTTTTTAAGCGCATGGGCGATATGGTTAACGGCAGGAAGGGCGACCTCAACACCTTCAAGATGGCTGGGTAAGGAAGTGCTTCTGGGTACCCCGACTGAATAGTGGCTCTCATAGTAGGCCTTGGTGGGGGTGGCGAGGACGCTCACATTTGAATCCTGAGTAAGCCCACCGGCCACCAGGTCAAGCTGGTATTGGGAGAGCGCTGCCTTTTTATGCCACCATTGATGCACATAGGCTGGCACACAGATGACATGCCTGGGCGCACTCTTGGCAATGTTCTGCGTCATGTTGGTCGCATTCATCACCGCACTTTTGACAGATATCCGCACACAGCTGGCAGACATCCTGAGCATATTCGCTA